>JACPFE010000144.1 GCA_016183145.1 Deltaproteobacteria bacterium
AAGGCGCCAAGCATGCCCTGAGCAAAGTCGAAGGGACGCTAAGCGACAGGCCCAAGGCCTGTCATCCCGAGCGAATGCGAGGGATCTAGGAAAGATTTCTCTCGGAGCTTGTCCTGAGCTTTGTCGAAGGGTTCGAAATGACAATGCTCTTCCTTTGCGCCTTGGCGTCTTTGCGGGAGATATTCCGAGACCGACCGGTGCGCGAAGCGCACCCTACGAAAACCTTCGTGTCCGGAGCCTGCCCTGAGTCCAATCGAAGGGTGCCTTCGTGGTGAATCCGACTTTTCTCATTTTGGTTGCGGCGTAGCCGCGCTGTGTGCTTAGGGTTTTTCCGCTTGACAAAGAAGGTTGATTTATATATTTATGTCGCAGAGCGATATTATCGCCTTACGACCTATATGCCAAAGCCAGCCCTTTATCCCGACTACAAAGCCATGGCCGAGTTGCGCTACCGCATCCGCTGCTTTCTCCGTTTCAGCGAAAATGCAGCGCGGCAGGCGGGCATCGAACCTCAGCAGCACCAGCTTCTTCTCGCGGTGCGCGGGTTGCCGGACGGCGCGAAACCGACCGTTGGAGTGCTCGCCGAAAGAATGCAGCTACAGCATCACAGCACGGTCGAGTTAATCGACAGGCTCGCCGAGCGCGGCTTCCTTGTTAGGTTGCGCGCGACCGATGATCACAGGCAAGTGTTGGTGAAACTCACCCGCGACGGCGAGGCGTTTCTCGAGAAGCTCTCGCTACATCATCTCCAGGAGCTACAGTCCGCCGGGCTCAGGTTTGTGCGAGTGCTGCAAAGCCTCCTCCATGAATCCATGCCCTCCGATACAGACGACAGCGTAACCGTTTCATCCAACCCATCGGCCAGAATCAAACACAGAAAGGATAACCGCCATGACTGATCAAAACGAATCTGCTCCGGAGTTGCTTCTCGACATCAGGGTCGCCGAGGCCTCGCGCCTATACAAGATTTATCTCAATCAGGAAAAAAAGATTCTCGGTTCCGCGTCGGTTCTCATTTTTCTCACTATTTGGGAGCTCGTCGGCAACACCTTCCAGTTGATCAATCCCATGTTCATGAGCGCTCCCTCGCTGATTTGGAAGGCGGCGGTTCAGCTTTTTGCGTCGGGCGAAATCTACAACGATCTCTACATCAGCGGCATCGAGCTGTTCTGGGGCTATTTTCTTTCGGCTGCCGTCGCTGTCCCCTTTGGCATCGCGGTGGGCTGGTATAAGAAGGCTAGCCACATCTTCGACCCCTTCATCAACGCGATGAACGCGACTCCGCGCGTAGCGCTCCTGCCGTTGGTCATCATCTGGTTGGGTATCGGAATCCTCTCGAAGGTCGGTATTATTTTTCTGGGCGCGGTTTTTCCGATACTGATCAATACCCGCGACGGGGTGAAAACCACTCCCCTGAATCTTCTCAACGCCGCCAAGAGTTTTGGCGCCTCAGAGTGGATGCTCTTTAAGACCGTTGTACTTCCTTCGACGATTCCTTTCATCCTTACGGGTTTGCGGCTGGGGCTTGGGCGGGCGATCGTTGGGGTCATGGTGGGAGAGCTTTATGCCGCTACCGCGGGGATTGGTTTCATGATCACGGTCGCCGGCGCCACTTTCCAGACTGACAAAGTTTTCGTCGGGGTCCTCGTTTTCGCGCTGACCGGAATGGTCGGTACAGAGTTCCTGACCCGGGTGGAAAGACGCTTCGATAAGTGGCGCCCTAAAGTGGGAGCAACGGAATAGGCGCGACAGTTGGCGCTTCCGGTCTTTGAAGGGGCTCAACGCAACCGGTGGGCTTTTCTTGCAACGTTCCTCGGCTGGCCATTATGCCCTTCGTGACACGCGGGTGTATCCAGCCTGGCAATGTTTTGCCCTTTGAGATGGACGGTCTGTTTACCGAAAGGATACCAGGACTGTTCTTTACCGCTCCAAGATAAATCCCATCACGAAATAAAAAGTTCGCCGCCTTCCCTGTTCCTGTTTGCAGTTATCGACATATAGCCTTTATCCCGGATTCCGCCTTTGAAAGTGACGGCACCGAGCGAGGTGCGAGCCTTCCGTAGCGAAGGCAATGGGCCTTTGCCTCTAAGAGTCTTGAGATCACCGGTGCCCTGAGCGGCGTCCGTAACCCGGTGACAACAGATTGCCAAGCACGCAAAACGACTTTGATACTGCGGAGCTCGGTGCCTTCGCTACTCCAGTCTCCCACCCCGCTCAGTGTAGATTGTAATATCAACTGCGGAATCCGGGTTTATTGACAGGGTCTTTTTCACGTTGCCTGCGCTCCTTGGCGGGAGGTTGTCAGGGCATCCGGATTAAGGACATTCTTCGGACTCCCGTTGAGATAAGCCAGGATATTGTCTACGGCCATGCGCGCTGAGCGCTGGTAAGACTCTGTGGTTTGCCATGCCAGGTGCGGCGTAAGCACTGTGTTGGGCGCATCGAGAATCGGGTCATTACCATCTACTGGATAGGTATCGCAGAGGTCGAGAGCAGCGCCAGCAAGCCGGCCTTTTCGGAGCGCCTCCGCAACTGCGTGACGGTCTACGATTCCTGCCCATGAAATATCAATGAGCAGTGCCGTGGGCTTCATCAGAGCCAGTCGGGAAGCGTTGACAAAATTGCGCGAGAGTTCAGAGCGGCGCAGGTGTACCGAGAGGATATCGGCGACATGAAAGCACTCCTCTTCACTTACCATCCTCGCGCCGGAGGCGGCAGCCCGTTCGGGAGTCAGTGTCGGTCCCCACGCGATCACTTCAAGCCCAAAGGCCGGGGCGCGCCTGGCCACGGCTCCTCCGGTCCGTCCGAGCCCGAGGATCCCTAGGATCTTTCCTTCCAGCTCGATCCCCGCAACTGGTTCCCAGCGCCGCTGTCGCAAGGCTTGATCCGAAGGGACGATGCGCCGCGCAAGGGCTAGGACCAGTCCAAAAACATGCTCACCTACGGATGCGCTTGATGTGCCAGGCGTTGTGGCAACAACGATTCCCAACTCAGTCGCCGCCTTCAAATCGATGCGATGAGGACCGCTGGAGGCGATGAACCGAAGTTCTGGAAGGGCTGCCAACGTTTCGCGGTCTAACACCGTGCGATCGCGGATTGCCAATGCAATGCTTGTTCCTTGCAAGCGGTGAAGCAGCTCTTCCCGCGTCTCTGCCACTCGGTCATAAACCACAACGGTACCCATAGCACCGGCGCGAGCTAGCTCTCCGGAATTTTGGAACGCACCATCTACGTCGTCACAGACAACGATATCTGCCATCAATACATCCTCCGATAGACAGTGATAACTCTTACCTACAAATCTTATGCCGAATGCCTTTGTTGAGATGCAGTGTGGCGACCGATGGCCGGGAGCATCACGGCCACCAGACTACCCAAGCAGTTCATAACGGCCATGTACCAGAAAAGGGTAGAGTAACCGAAAGAGGTCATGAGGAAGCCCACGATAACGGGCGCGATGCCCAGAAAGATAGCGTTATTCCCCCACAGGAGCCCGATTAGGCTTCCCTCGAGTCGTCGACCCTCTCCCAGGTCAAGAGCGCCAGCATCTATCAGGGCGTGCCCCCCAAACATAAACGATCCCATGAGCCCCACAAGTATCGTCAGCAAAAGCCCCCCGCCCGCGAAGGCCATCAAGGTAGCGACAATGGCTTTCCCTCCGAGCACGATGACGATAAGAAGTTTACGGGTGAGGCGGTCGGACAACGCGCCAATAAGAGGTCCGGAGACGACGCCCATGGTCGTAAGAAGTGCCATGTGCAGGCCAATCTCAAAGCTTTCCATGCCCTGGGTCTCTTGCAAGTAGATAGGGAGCCATAGTTGGAAGCCACCCTGGCCCAGTCCGCTCATGCCAGCGAGCAAGAACAGCAGGAGCAACGATTTGCTACGAAAGAGTTCTTGTAGCGAACGCATCTGTTCCCCAACCTGACGCCGTGTTTTGCTTGGAGTCTGGAATTTCTCCCAGCCGGACGCTCGTCGTAGAACGAGCCAGAGAAGCAGCGCGAACCCTAGAGTCACCGGGAAGGCGGCCAGGAGGATAGACTGCCAAGCCAGGACCAGCAGGAGAGCGCCAATTGCCAGCGAGCCAATGGCATCTCCCAAGTTCCC
>JACPFE010000032.1 GCA_016183145.1 Deltaproteobacteria bacterium
CGAGCCGCTCAGGTCTGGCAGTGGTTGTATCAGAAACGCGCCGTGACTTTCGACGAGATGAGCAATCTTTCGGTAGCGCTGCGCCGGCAGCTCACCGAGGATTTCTCCATCAGCCGTCCGCGCATCGCGCGCCAATCTGAGTCCCGCGACGGCACGGTCAAGTTTCTTTTCGAGCTTGCCGACGGTGAAACCATCGAGAGCGTGCTCATACCGGAAGCCAAGAGGCTTACGCTCTGCATCTCCACGCAAGTAGGCTGCGGCTTCGGCTGCGCCTTTTGTGCGACCGCGCTGATGGGTCTCAAGCGCAACTTGCGCGCGAGCGAGATCGTCGACCAGGTGCTGGAGGTCAGCCGAATGATAGACCCTCACCCCTCCCTCTCCCTTGAAGGGAGAGGGCAAGAAGGAAGAAGCCTGGAAGGGAGAGGGCAAGGGAGAGGAATTTCTTATCGGGCGGGGGAGAGGAGGATTACTCATGCGGTGCTCATGGGCATGGGCGAGCCCCTCGCCAACTACACGCAGACGGTCAAAGCCCTGGAAGTCTTGAGCAACGCGGCTTGGGGGATCGGCATCTCGCCGCGCCGGATTACGCTGTCGAGCGTTGGGCTGGTGCCGCAAATTCAAAAACTCATGGAGGAGACGCGCGTCAATCTGGCGATTTCCCTGCACGCGGCCAGGGATGAGCTGCGCGGCAAACTGATGCCGGTCAATCGCAAGTATTCACTGCGGCAGTTGATCGACTGTTGCCGCTCGCTGCCCATTCCCCGCCGTAAACGAATTACCTTCGAGTATGTTTTGCTCAAGGGAGTGAACGACTCCGAGGAGGATGCCCGTGAATTATGCCGGCTCTTGAGTGGCATTCGTTGTAAAGTCAACGTAATCCCATTCAATCCCCATCCGGGTGGTTCTTTTGAGCGGCCGGGAGACTCCGATATTAATCGCTTCGGGCAGATTTTGCAGGAGCAAGGTTTTCAGGTCAACATGCGCCGCCCGCGCGGCGACGATATCCAGGCCGCCTGCGGCCAGCTGAGGGGAATGAGCAGTGAGACAGTGAGAACTGAGCAGTGGACGACGAGAGACACGCCTCACTCCTCACCCCTCACTCCTCACTGAGGAGGGTCAGTGGCGGAGCAGCGGAAGATCCTCGGCGTCATCGGTGGCAGCGGCCTCTACCACATGGACGGGCTCAGAGAGGTGCGCGAAGTGGCGGTGACAACGCCGTTCGGCAAACCCTCCGATAAATTCATCACCGGCAAGCTCGGCTCTACCGAGATGGTTTTTTTGCCGCGCCACGGCAAGGGGCATCGCTGGTTACCCACCGAGGTCAATTTCCGCGCCAATATCTTCGCCCTGAAAAAACTCGGCGTCGAGTGGATCGTTTCCATCAGCGCGGTCGGAAGCCTGCGCCAGGAGATCGAACCGGGTCACGTCGTCGTGCCCGACCAGTTCATCGACCGCACGACCCAGCGGCCAAGCAGCTTTTTCGGCAAGGGTATCGTGGCCCACGTGAGCCTGGCGGAGCCCTTTTGCAAAGAGCTTTCGGGCAGGCTGATCGACGGCGCGAAGCGAGAAGGCGCGCGGGTTCACCCGCGGGGGACCTATCTGTGCATGGAAGGGCCGCAGTTTTCCACTCGCGCGGAGTCTCATCTTTACCGGAGCTGGGGGGCGGACGTGATCGGCATGACCAATTTGCAGGAGGCTAAATTGGCCCGCGAAGCGGAGATTTGTTTTGCGACCCTGGCTTTGGCGACGGATTACGACTGCTGGAAGGAAGGGGCGGCGGACGTGGAGATCGAACATGTGCTCGCCATTTTACAGCAGAACGTCGCGCTTGCGCAAAAGACGGTACGCCGCGTCGCCATGGCTCTTTCGACTTCCAGATCTTGCTCCTGTGCGTCCGCGCTAAAGAATGCTATTATTACCGAACCGGCTCGTATTACTAGGGAAGTTCGGGCCAAGCTAAAGCCGATCATCGGGAAATATCTATGAGAATTTTGGATTTTGGATTCCTCCGAAAATAGACCATCAGCTCAGGAAGATTCCCTCACCCTCGCCCTCTCCCAGAGGGAGAGGGAAGGGTGGAGTGTTTTCGTGGTTAAGGGCGAAGCATAATGATTCATGACAATTTTGGATTAAACAGATGAGCGTTTTGGTTGTCGGGACTGTCGCGTTTGATTCCATCGAGACGCCGTTCGGTGTGGCAGAGCGGATTTTGGGCGGGTCGGCCTCTTATTTTGCCCTGGCGGCGAGTTTTTTCACTCCGGTGAGAATCGTCGGCGTCATTGGCGAGGATTTTCCCGATGAGCACATCGAGCTTTTTAGACGGCGGAACATCGACACCGACGGGATCAAGCGCGAAAAGGGCGACACCTTTCATTGGCGGGGGCGTTACCACGAGGACATCAACTTGCGCGACACCCTTGAGCTGCATCTAAACGTGCTGTCCGGCTTCATGCCGCGGCTGCCCGAGCGCTACCGCGACGCGGAGTACGTTTTCTTGGGCAATATCGATCCGGTCATGCAGCTCGAAGTCTTGAACCAGATCCACCACATGAAGCTGGTGGTTTGCGATACCATGGATCACTGGATTCGGGAAAGCGGTGACAATCTTCAAAAAGTTCTCAAGCGGATTGAAATGTTGGTGATCAACGATTCCGAGGCGCGGCTGTTGAGCGGTGAGAGCAACGTCGTGCGTGCGGCGCGTGCCATTTTGAAGATGGGACCCAAGGTCGTGCTGATCAAGCGCGGCGAGTACGGGGTCTTGCAGTTTTCCGACTCCCAGGTTTTCGCCACTCCCGCCTATCCCCTGGAGGAGGTCTTCGATCCGACCGGCGCCGGCGACTCTTTCGCCGGCGGGTTTTTAGGTCAACTGGCGCGCTCAGGAGATGCGAGCCAACGTGGCATTCGCCGCGCCATCGTTTACGGCTCCGTTGTCGCCTCATTTACGGTGGAGGACTTCGGCGTGAAACGATTGACCACGGCGTCGCTGCCCGACATCGAAGAGCGATTTGAACGCTTCGTCGAGTTGACCGATTTTCACACTTGAGCCGATGGAGCTTTCCGTAGTCGTCCCCGTTTACAACGAGGAAGAGAATGTCGAGCCGCTGATCGGCGAGATCAACGGTGTCTTGCGCCACTTGGGAAAGAGGTACGAAATCGTCGTCGTTGACGACGGCAGCGAGGATCAAACGTTTGCGGTGCTGTCGAAGCTTCAGCGCGAGCAACCGACTATGAAAGTCGTGCGTCTCAAGCGAAACTTCGGGCAGACAGCCGCGGTGGCGGCGGGGTTGACCTACGCGCGGGGGGAAATCGTCATTTTGATGGACGGCGACGGGCAAAATGATCCGGCGGATATCCCGGCGCTGTTGGCGAAGCTTGCCGAGGGCAACGATCTAGTGGCCGGGTGGCGCTTTAACCGGCGCGACCCGTTCTTTAATCGCCGGCTGCCCTCGATGATTGCCAATCGGCTGATCTCATGGACCACCCGGGTCAAGCTTCACGACTACGGCTGCACGCTGAAGGCGATGCGCAAGGAGATTGCCAAGAACCTCAAACTCTACGGTGAAATGCACAGGTTCATTCCGGCCATCGCCTTTGAGCGGGGCGCGCGGATCGCCGAGTTGAAGGTCAACCACCGGCCGCGGCTGCGCGGCCAATCGAAGTACGGAATCACCCGAACGCTGCCCGTCGTTTTGGACCTTTTGACCGTTAAGTTCATGATCAGCTATTCCACCCGGCCGTCGCATGTCTTCGGTCCCATCGGAATTTTGAGCGGGATGGGGGGATTTTTGATCGCAATTTATCTGACGATTCAGAAATGGGTCTACGACCTGGAGATCGGCGGCCGGCCGCTGCTTTTATTGGCGATCCTGCTGATCTTCATCGGATTTCAGTTTGTCACGATGGGACTATTGGGTGAAATGCTGGCGCGGACTTATCATGAATCGCAAGATCGCCCGGTATTTGTCGTTGGGGAAATACTGGAGGAAAGGAAGAACGTATGAACATCGCGGTCATCGGCACCGGTTACGTTGGGTTGGTTGCGGGAACCTGCTTCGCGGAAAGCGGCAACGATGTGATTTGCGTCGACATCGACGAAAAGAAGATCGCTACTCTCAATCAAGGCAAGGCGCCGATCTACGAGCCCGGCTTGGAAGAAATGATCCGGCGCAACGTCGCCGATCAGCGCTTGAGTTTCACGACGGATATTACCCCGGCGGTCAGGAAGTCGGAGATTATTTTCATCGCCGTGGGAACTCCCCAGGGACCAAACGGGCGGGCGAATCTTCAATACCTGCGTGCCACGGCCAAATCCATCGCCAAAGCGATGAACGGACGTAAGATCATCGTTACCAAGAGCACGGTGCCCGTGGGCACCGCCGATGAGATCCGCGGCATCATCAAAGCCGGCACCAAACATTCCTTCGCGGTGGTATCGAATCCCGAATTCATGAAAGAAGGGGCGGCGGTCGATGATTTCATGAAGCCGGACCGGGTGGTGCTCGGCGGAGACGACTTCAAGGCCATAGAGAAGCTCAAGGAACTCTACGAGGCCTTCGTGCGCACCGGCAATCCCATCATGGTCATGGACACGCGCAGCGCCGAAATGTGCAAATACGCCGCCAACGCCATGCTGGCGACCAAGATTTCCTTCATCAACGAAGTCGCCCGCTTGTGCGAGAAGATGGGCGCCGATGTCGGCGAAGTCAGGCGCGCGATCAGCATGGACCGGCGCATCGGTCCCTATTTCATTTTTCCCGGTACTGGGTACGGCGGCTCCTGCTTTCCCAAAGACGTGCGAGCGATGATCAGTATGGGCGAGAAGGAAGTTGAAATGGCGCTCCTGGGCGCGGTGGAAAAAGTCAATGAGCGGCAAAAGCTCATCCTGGTTGAAAAGGTCAAACGTTTCTTTGGCGCAAAATTGGCAGGGAAGACTTTTGCCGTATGGGGTCTGGCGTTCAAGCCGCGCACGGACGACATGCGCGATGCCCCGGCGATTTCCGTGATCAACGCGTTGCTTAAGGCAGGGGCCAAGGTCCAGGCCTTCGATCCGGAAGCTACCCAGGAAGCGAGAAAGATTTTCGGCGAGCGGATTCTCTACGCCCAGCACGGCTACGATGCTCTATATGGCGCGGCGGCCTTGTTGATCTTGACGGAATGGAATGAGTTTCGCCGGCCGGATTTTGGCCGCATGAAGCAGTTGCTCAAGAATCCGGTGATTTTCGACGGGCGTAATATTTACGATCCCCGGGACCTCGGCAAACTCGGCTTCAAATATTTTTCCATTGGGCGGAAACATGGCTAGGTATTTAATCACCGGCGGCGCGGGTTTTATCGGCTCTCATCTGTGCGAGAGTTTTCTCAAGCAGGGGCATCACGTCGTCTGCATGGACAACTATTCCACCGGCGCCGCGGAAAACATCGCGGGCTTCACGGCTCATCCCGGCTTTACCTTCGTCGATCACAACGTGAGCCGCTACATCGAAGTCCAGGAGCCTCTGGACTATGTTCTTCACTTCGCGTCGCCGGCGAGCCCGGTGGATTATCTGGAGCTACCGATTCCGACGCTCAAAGTCGGCGCCCTCGGCACGCATAACACCTTGGGCCTGGCAAAGGCGAAAAAAGCCGTCTATCTCTTGGCGTCCACCTCCGAAGTTTACGGCGATCCGCTGGTCCGGCCGCAAAGCGAAGAATACTGGGGCAACGTTAACCCCATCGGCCCGCGCGGCGTTTACGACGAAGCGAAGCGGTTCGCCGAAGCGATGACCATGGCCTATCACCGCTATCACGGCCTGGACACCCGCATCGTGCGCATCTTCAACACCTACGGGCCGCGCATGCGCATGCGCGATGGCCGGGTGGTGCCGAACTTCATCAGCCAGGCATTGAAAGGCGAGCCGCTGACGGTATATGGACAGGGGCAACAGACCCGGAGTTTTCAATATGTCGACGATCTGGTGGCGGGGATTCATAAGTTGCTTGCGGCCGATCACCACCTGCCGGTGAATATCGGCAACCCTCATGAGATGACCGTGCTGGAGTTCGCCAAGAAAATCATCGAGATCACCGGCTCCAAGAGTACGATTGTCTATAAACCGCTGCCGGAAGATGATCCTCAGGTCAGGCAGCCTGATATTACGAAGGCGAAAAAGCTTCTTGGCTGGGAGCCTATAGTGGCTCTTGAAGAAGGGCTGGCAAAAACCATCGACTATGTCCGCGCCAAATTAAAGGAGCAGAAACAGTGAAAGTACTCGTCACCGGCGGAGCGGGTTTTATCGCCTCTCATATCGCTGACGCTTACCTCGAGCGCGGCCATGAGGTCTTCATCTTTGACGACCTGTCGACGGGACAGAAATCCAACCTTAACCCTAAAGCGACGTTTCTTGAGGTCGATATCGCCGACGCCAAAGCGGTGAAATTGATCGAGCAGATCAAACCCGAAGTGCTGAACCATCACGCCGCGCAGATGGACGTGCGCCATTCGGTCGCCGACCCGCAGTTCGACGCGCGGGTGAACATTTTGGGATTCATCAATTTGCTTGAGGCTTGTAAGAACGCCGGGACGAAAAAAATCATCTTCGCCTCCTCGGGCGGCGCGGTGTATGGCGAACAGGACGTGTTTCCCGCTCCGGAAGAGCATCCCACCCGCCCGTCGAGCCCCTACGGCGTCAGCAAATGCGCCGGCGAGCTGTACCTTTCCTCTTATTACCAGGCCTTCGGCTTGCCGTACATCGCGCTGCGTTACGCCAACGTCTACGGTCCGCGCCAATCGAACAGGGGCGAAGCGGGGGTGGTGGCTATTTTTATTTCGCTGTTGCTCGCGGGCAAGGTCCCCGTGATCAATGGCGACGGCAAACAGACCCGCGATTACGTTTATGTCGGCGATGTCGTCAACGCCAACGTCGCGGCGCTCACGTCGTCCTATGTGGGCGAAATCAATATCGGCACCGGCGTGGAAACCGACGTCGTGACGCTTTATGAATTACTCCGCCAAGGGGCGGGAAGCAAATTGGCGGCGCGCCATGGGCCGGCCAAGATCGGCGAGCAGCGCCGCAGCAGCCTCGCTGCCCAGCACGCTGCGGATATCTTCGGTTGGCGGCCGCAGGTCTCTCTGAGAGAGGGTTTGGAACGCACCATCGCCTATTATCGCGGAAACATTGCTTCATGAGTTTGAACCACATCAGAAATTTTTCCATCATCGCCCACATCGACCACGGCAAATCGACCCTGGCCGACCGCCTGCTCGAGTTCACCGGGGCGGTGAGCGATCGGGAGAAGACCGATCAGATTCTCGACAGCATGGACCTGGAGCGGGAGCGAGGGATTACCATCAAGGCGAGCCCCGTTTGTTTGCACTACCGCGCCAAGGACGGCCGGGAATATACGCTGAATCTCATCGACACGCCGGGCCACGTCGATTTCACCTATGAAGTTTCGCGGAGTCTCGCCGCTTGCGAAGGCGCGCTCTTGGTCGTCGATGCCGCCCAGGGAGTCGAGGCGCAAACCGTCGCCCACGTCCACATGGCGCTCGATCACAATCTAGACATTCTTCCTATCATCAACAAGATCGATCTCCCCAGCGCGGAACCGCAGCGGGTCAAGCAGGAGATCGAAGACGTCATCGGCCTGGACGCTGCCAATGCGATTCTCGCCAGCGCCAAGGAAGGCGTCGGCACGGAGGAAATTCTCGAAGGCATCGTGCGCCATTTCCCGCCGCCCAAAGGCGATCCCGACGCGCCCTTGCGCGCCTTGATTATCGACAGCTGGTTCGATCCGTACCACGGCGCGGTGGTGATGATGCGCGTCTTCGACGGCGCGGTGCGCAAAGGCACGCGCATTCGCATGATGTTCAGCGGCCGCTCCTTCGAAGTCACCCGCCTCGGTGTTAATTCGCCCGTGCCGGTGGAAGTCGCCGAATTGAAGGCCGGCGAAGTCGGTTTCCTGATGGCGGGGATCAAAGAAGTCGCGGAAACCCGCATCGGCGACACGATAACGACCGACGAGCGTCCCGCCGCCGCCTCCCTGCCGGGATTCAAACCGCTCAAGCCGATGGTTTTCAGCGGGCTCTATCCCGCCGATTCCGGACAGTATCAAGCTTTGCGCGACGCTTTGGAGAAACTCCGGCTCAACGATTCGTCCTTCACCTATGAACCGGAAACCTCGCTGGCTTTGGGTTTCGGTTTTCGCTGTGGCTTTTTGGGATTGCTCCACTTGGACATCGTGCGCGAGCGGCTGGAGCGGGAGTTCGCCTTGACCCTTATCACGACCGCGGCGACGGTGGTGTATCGAATCACAACCGTCCGGGGCGAGATTCTGATGATCGACAACCCGGTCAAATTTCCCTCCGAGGGGGATATTGAACAGATCGAGGAGCCGGTCATTCAGGCGGCGATCCATCTGCCGCAGCAGTTCTTAGGAGGTATCATGGCGCTCTGCGAGGAAAAGCGCGGTGCGCAGAAAGAAATCCGCTACCTGGGTCCGAAACGGGTGTTGCTCGCCTACGAGCTGCCGCTCAACGAAATCGTCGTGGATTTCTATGACCGGCTGAAATCGGTCAGCCGCGGCTACGCGTCGATGGATTACGAGCTGGCCGGCTACCGGCCGGCGGACCTGGTGAAGTTGGATGTCCGCATCAATGGCGATATAGTGGATGCCATGTCGATGATCGTGCACCGGGGCAAGGCTTATTACCGGGGGCGCGATCTGGTGCAAAAAATGCGCGAGCTCATTCCCCGCCAGCTCTTCGAAGTGGTGATTCAGGCCGCCATCGGCAGCCGGGTGATCTCGCGTGAGTCGGTCAAACCGCTGCGCAAGAACGTCACCGCCAAATGCTACGGCGGCGACATTACCCGTAAACGCAAGCTGCTGGAGCGGCAAAAGGAAGGAAAAAAACGCATGAAGCAAGTCGGCAAAGTGGAAATTCCCCAGGAAGCCTTCCTGGCGGCCTTGAAGGTTTGATGGGGAAGTGATTTATGTTCATAAATAAACTGAGCAAAGTCAAAGAGCGAGCCGCCGTGGACACCGAGCAAAATATCAAGCGTAAATCGACCTTCCGCGAATATGCGGAAGCGATCGGCATGGCGCTCCTCTTGGCGCTATTCATTCGCACCTTTATCGTGCAGGCGTTCAAGATTCCTTCGGGCTCCATGATTCCGACCTTGCAAATCGGCGATCATATTCTGGTCAACAAGCTATCCTATGGGGTGCGCATTCCGTTTTTGGAGCACTATCTAGCGAGCTTCCAGAAAGCTCAGCGGGGCGACGTAGTCGTTTTTATCTTTCCCGAGGATCGTTCCAAGGACTTCATCAAGCGCGTCATCGGCGTGGCCGGCGACAGCGTGGAGGTGCGGGACAAGAGGATTTACATCAACGGCAAACAGGTCGATGACCCGCACGCGCATTTCGAAGGCGATGATCCACAAGCGCTGGGGCTGCCGAGCCGTGACGGTTTTGGGCCGCGCGTGGTGCCGGAGAATCATATTTTCGTGATGGGCGATAATCGCGACCGGAGTTACGACAGCCGCTTCTGGGGCTTTGTCAGCTTGGATGACGTGCGCGGCAAGGCGTTTTTGATCTACTGGTCGTGGGATGGCAGCGATCGCTGGGTGCGCTGGGAGCGGCTCGGCAGTTTGATTCGTTAGGCAGGCTTCCGTCCGCGATTTGGGGCTGCGCCGGCCGGGAGCCCGGCGCGAATAATTTGAAAGGTGGAAAGCGGGGTTATCCTATGCTCAAAGGACGGCTTATATCGATTGCTTTATCCTGCCTGGTGTTGCTGTTTGTCCTCGTCAATATTCTATTGATGATGGGCAACCAGTCGGTGCAGACCGAGGTCGGCGACCGCCAGCAATTCATCTCCCAGGCGATCCAGATCGAAAACTTGAGCCGCCAGGTGGTCGGGGCAATGGCAAACATGGCATTGAAATCCAACGACGAGCAGCTCAAAAAGTTGTTGATGGCGCACGGGATCGATCTCGACGTTGCGAGCGGAACCGGGCCCCGATCAAAGTGAGGAACTGTGGAAAACCAAGAACAAGCTACGCCTGATGTTGAGATCAGCGAGGAAAACCGCCCGGTCGAGAAAACTGACTCCAACGTCGCGATCATCATTACTCTGGTAGCCCTGCTCCTGTGGTTCGGCTTCCAGTCGGTGCAACTCTGGCGCGAGCGCGGCAATTTGAGCGCGGTCAAAGCCAGCCAGGAAACCGCGCTCCAGGAATCGGAAAAGATCCGGCTCCAGTTCCAAGGGCTCATGACGAAAACCTCCGAACTGGCCAATCAAGGGCATGCTGGGGCGAGAATGATCGTCGACGAGCTGCAAAAGCGTGGCATCGGCGTCCCGCCGCCGGCCAAGCCAGCAGAAAAGCTGGAAGTAAAACCAGCCAAGTAATAACGGCGACGTCGGCGATCCGCCTGCCAATCGAATCCGCGGCGTCCGCCTCTCCTTTTGGCGAGGGAGCCGCGTCAACCATCCCAAGCCCAGCATCCCAACTCCGCGCAGTTTTTTCAATTGTTACAAACCCCTCACTGTCGTGGCAAAAGAAATATCTTGCTAGGCGAGCATTCCTTATCTAGGCTAGAAGCCGCGAGACCGGGCTATGCCTCGAAACGACCAGGGTATTAGGCAGTGGCTACTGTTGAGACGGCTCGAAGCGTCGGCGGGCGCGACGCTGGATGAGTTGCTCGAATTTGTTCCAGAGGACTACCCCAAGAATTCTCGTACCATCCGCCGAGACTTGGAAGCCCTTGAAGCCGCCGGCTATCCGCTAATCACCGAGCGGGTGAACGGCCAAACGCGCTGGCGGCTCATGGAAGGGTTTAACAATATCCCGGCGCTCGGCTTCTCGGCTACTGAGCTGATGGCGCTCACGTTCAGCCGGAATCTTCTAAAACCGTTGGACGGGACCGAGCTTCAGGCGTCGCTCAGCTCCGCCCTCAACAAGGTGGCGGCCGCCCTGCCTCCCCAGGGTCACGAATATGTCCGCGGGATGGAGCAGATATTTTCCGTCGGCCTCGGCCCGCACAAGAACTATCGACAGCATAAGCAAACCATTGACACCATCTCCCAGGCCATCGACAAACGACGAACGGCGCAGATGCGCTACTTCTCGGCCTCCCATAACACTACCACGCGGCGCGAGGTCGATCCCTATTTTCTCCGGTTTGCCGGCGGGGGTCTTTACGTGATCGGCCATTGCCACCTGCGCAATAAAGTGAGAATGTTCGGCGTCGAAAGAATCCGGTCTATTACGCTCACGGATCACCCTTACCAGATGCCCCTAGACTTCAAAGTCGAGGAATATGTTCAGGACGCGCTTGGGATCATGCGTAGCGGCCGGCGCATCGAACTCGAGCTGCTGTTCTCCAAGAAAGCCGCCGCCTGGGTCAAGGACAAAAGCTGGCACCCGAGCCAGGAGACATCGCTCTTAAAGGACGGGCGCTTGAAGATGACCTTGAAGGTGGCTGACAACGAAGAACTCGTGGGGTGGATACTGAGCTTTGGGAGCCAGGTCAGGATCCTGTCGCCTGAAAGCTTGCTGAGTAAGGTCAAAGAAGAAGCCAAGAGTATCGTTGGCGCGTATCGTTGAAAGAGTCTAAGATCGACCCGGTACGGAATCGAATAACGGTTACACGGAGGCGAGCCATGAGCAGCAAGAGATATCCTAAAATCAGCGAGGAACCCGCCGCCGAGCGGTCGATGGTGAACGAGGCCAAGCCCGAGATCTATGGACGCCAATCGGAGCGACCAAAAGCTACCGGCTTTGCCTCCAGCATTGCCGCCGTGAAGGGACGAATCAAGAATCCACTCCAGCGCAGCAAGGCCGAGATCGCGTGGGCGTTAGAGATCGCCGGCATCGGCGCAGGTCCGGTGGATTTGTCCGAAAACAAGGGTGACTATCTCTATGGCGGCAGATGAGCGCCTCGTGAAACACCTCAGCCACGCCAAGCGCAAAGTTGTGGGATACTTCGACATAACTGCTGAAGCGAGCCTCAATGCGGACAACGCGCACGGGGGATCGGCGTGAAGGCGATCATTTTTATCGGCGGCGTATTTAGAATGGTTCCATGGCTAAGCGAACGCACCGGATAATCGATTACGCGGGGAGGACGGTTCGTCTGACGGATGAGCGTCTGGGTCATATCCACGAACACCCGGAGATGGTCGGCCAGGAGCGTCGAATCGGGGAAGTTTTACGAAAGCCCGATATTGTTTTCACCAGTCACAAAGATGTTTCAGTCCATGTATACGACCGCCATTATGCGCGTGGGCCGGTCGGGTCGAAACATTTAATGGTAGCGGTCAAGATTTTAGAAGATGCCTTTGTCATCACAGCCTTCTTTACGGGCGAAGTGATTTGTCATCACAGCCTTCTTTACGGGCGAAGTGAAAGGAGCGGAGCAAGTATGGCCAAAAGAGTAGCGCGGCTGAAAGTGTGGTTCGACGAGGAAGGCGATTTTCTCGAAGTGACCTTCGCCAAACGCAAGGGTTCGTTCCGATCCATCGGTCCGGACATCTTCGAGCGTGTCGACACAAAAGGCAACGTAATCGGATTTGCAATTTTCAACTTTAAGAAACACGACCGCAAGACGGTGGAAATTCCTCTGGAGGAAGCCAGGCTCGCCGTCGGACGATGACATTGGCTTAAGTCCGTCAACCGGGCGCCTGTCCTGAGCGCCGCGCAGCGAAACCGAAAGGAAGCGGTTGAACGGCTGGAACGACTTGAACGTTTGGAACGGAGCGATCCCCCGTGATGAACGGAGCGCCTGTCCTGAGCGCCGCGAAGTGAAGTCGAAGGGCAGCGGTTGAACGGTCTGAATGTTTGGAACGATTGGAACGGCAGTTTTCTTGGTAATCGTGACCTTGGATGTCAAGAAAAAGTTTAACTGCGTGACCTTATGTGTCATCGGCGTGTTGTAACGTCGCAGTCCTAAGAGTAAGGATGCCGTAGCTAGTTTTGGTGTTCTCGCTGCCATGGGCAAACATTTAAGTGGCGACCGGAACGAGGAGACGAAGATCCGATGTGGAGCTTCGATAAGGCATTGGGGGCGTCACGGGAAATGCTCCGTTTCCCTATCAGATGTCGCTTGACGGGAGGCCTCGAAACTATGACCAGTCGTGAAACCGCTCCGATTGAAAGCTCTATTCTCGTTTTCAGGGGTCAGCGCGTCATTCTCGCCGCCGATCTCGCCAGAATTTATGCCGTCGAGACCCGGGCACTCAACCAAGCCGTCAAGCGCAATCGGGAGGGGTTTCCGGAGAATTTTACCTTTCGTTTACCGCCCGAGGAGCCCGCGGCTATCGCCCGTTCAAGATCACAATCTGTGATCTTGAAACGCGGCGAGAACATCGGGTTCAACCTAAGGGATTACCGTGAGCCTCAACGCGCGGAAATCGTCGTCAAAGGCGAGAGCGGGCATGTCGTCCAGGAGCGTGGTTACAACCACGAATGAAATCGCGTCGCAGAAAGAAAGTTTATGGTCCCGACCGTAACGGCGAAATATTTGTTCCGCTTCGGCGCGGAGGCTGTCGGCGTAATTTACGATATGAAGACGAGGCTTGATTTCGGTTAGAAAGGTGGCTGCATCGCGGTAGCTTCGCCGATAGCGCAGCAGGGTTAATGTCTCGCTGATGATATCCCAAGTGACATAGAGACGGGATCCTGACGCGGCAGCATCTTTCGAAAGATCGTCGGCTTGGTCATGGTTGACATCGCGCCGATCGAAGCAGGCGTAGAAGAAGGAGGTATCGCAGAAAAGACGGTTCGGAAGCGCCATCAGCGGCTCTTGTCGCGAGAACCGTAAAGATGAGCTTTCACGTGCGAGGAGATGTTTGTTTTTCGACCCCGATGCTTCGGCAGTTTACGCATCAGGGCAACAAGCTTTTTGGCGGCGGCGCCGGGCTCCGGCTCGGGCAGGGGTGCGCGCAACTCGGCGACGATCTCGTCCCGCACGGTGATTTGTACCGGCGAGCCGGGGTCCTTGTGCACGCGACGGACCAGTTCCGGGAGCTTCTTTCGCGCCTCGCTGATGGAAAGTTTCATGCAGTCGAGTCTACAAGAGCGTACGAAACGATGCAACGGCGGCGGAGCGACCTCGGCTGTCACTTTCGTGTTGTAAGCTCACCGCCCGGGGAGTAAAAAAACCGGAGAACGAATTCGAAGGACGGTGACCGAAACGCCGAACAGCCGACGTAGAAATGCCGAACGATTTGCCCCCTTCGACGCTGCTCGGGACGGGCTCCGCGCAGCCGTTGAACGGTTTGAACGATTGGAACGGCTGGAACGTTTGGAACGGGCTTCCCTCTTAAATGAGGAGACGAATGTCCGATGCCCAGCTTTGATGAACGGTTCCAGCGCGCCACGGGAAACGATCCGTTCCCCTATCAGCGGCGGTTCGCAACGGAGGGCGATATCCCAGAGTTGGTCAAGCTGACGACCGCCTCGCAAAATCCGCGATGGCCATGTAGAAATGCCGAAAGTCAATAACGCATGCCTGACCCCAGTCGTGACCCCAGTCGCCTCGAAATGGAAGCTACCCTTTCTGAAAACGTTTCATCCATTCCTGGTCCGCTGCCGGCGCGGATGCTGAATGAGTTCGTGTATTGTCTGCGGCTGGCGTATCTGATGTGGGTGCAGGGGGAGTGGGCGGAGAGCGCGGATACGGTGGACGGGAAGTTTCAGCACCGGCGGGTGAATCAGGAGCCGACGCGGCGGAAGGCGGAAGCGGCGGAGCAGGCAGAGGAGGAACGCGAATGACACGCCATGATGGGGATTGGCGACGGATCGAGGTGATGGACGACGTGATGGCTGAGGTCTTGCGTCGAAAAACCCCGGCCGAGCGAATCGCGATCGGATTTGGCTTATGGCGGTCGGCACAGAAGATATTGCGGGCGCAGTTGGCGTCGTTACATCCGGAATGGGATGCGCGACGGCTCGAGCGGGAGATTGCCCGGAGGCTCTCACATGGAGCTGTATGAACTGTTGGCATTGGTGGTGGAGACCTTCACGCGGCTCGGCGTTCCCTACCTCGTGACCGGCTCGGTTGCGTCCATGGCGTACGGTGAACCCCGGCTGACTAATGATATTGACATCGTCGCCGGGATTCGAGAGGAGCATATCCCGAGCTTGGTGGCGGCGTTTCCCGCCGATGTCTTCTATCTCAGCGCGGCGGCGATTCAGGAGGCGATCCGCAGACAGGGCCAGTTCAATATCATTCATCCGGGGTCCGGATTGAAAGTGGATGTAATCATTCGGAAGGAGACGCCGTTCGATCGCAGCCGGTTTGCGCGGGCGCGATTGATCCGCCCTGCCGAATCCTACGAAGCGACCTTTGCCGCCGCTGAAGACGTGATCATCAAGAAAATGGAATACTACCGCGAAGGCGGGTCGGACAAGCATCTGAGGGATATCACGGGAATCCTGAAGGTCAGCGCTCAGGAAATAGACGAGGGGTATATTGTCGAGTGGTCGGAACGGTTGGGGCTGCGGCCGATTTGGGAGATGATTAAGCGGCGCATGGCGGATACGCCGGAACAGAAGAGGTAAATTGTGAGCGATGCCGCGCACGTGACTTCAGGGGATTCGGCCTCCGAGTCCACGCCAGGACCGCTGCCGGCGCGGATGTTGAATGAGTTCGCGTACTGCCCGCGGCTGGCGTATTTGGAGTGGGTGCAGGGGGAGTGGGCGGGGATGGGGTCAGGCCTGAGTATTGACTTAATGAGGTCGTTCTTGGTAGTTTTGCGCCATGGCACGCAAACCTAGAGTTGAGTTTGACGGTGCGTTCTACCACGTGATTGTGCGCGGCAATCAGCGGCAAAGAACTTTTCAAGAC
>JACPFE010000033.1 GCA_016183145.1 Deltaproteobacteria bacterium
AGGCTTCGGATGAAAGTCCCTGGTTGGAGACTAACGCCTTTGTCGGTTTTCAGTTGGGTCCGCGCGCCAGCGTGTCGCTCCAGTACACCTTTGCCAATTCCCAAGTGAAGGGCCAAAGCCAAAGTATTGCGCTCTTGACCAGCACCCGCGTCACCGAGCGAGTAAATCTGTTCGTTAACGGCAACCTCTCGCGCCAGCCAGAGGGCAGAACGAAGGGAGTATTTGTCGGCCTCACCTATTTCTTCGGGGACACCACCGGCAGCCTCTCCTACGAGTCGCGAGGGAACGGAGGCACGGGCACGATAGGGCTGCAGAAGTCGCTCCCGCTTGGCTCCGGTTTTGGCTACCGCTTCCAGGCCACTACGACTGGTGGAGATCAGAATCGAATGGAGGGGCTGCTTCAATATCAAGGCCCTTACGGTCGATATGAAGTCGGCTATGAGCGCAGCAAGAGCCAAGACAGCACAAATCTCAACGTCGCGGGCGGCCTGGCGGTCCTCGGCGGCGACTTATTTCTCTCCCCGCCGGTGCAGGACAGCTTTGCGATGATCCGCGTTCCGGAGGTAGCGCAGGTTCGAGGCTATCTCAGCAATCAGGAGGTAGGCTCCACCAATTCAAAAGGAAATCTCTTGGTCCCCAACCTGCTCTCGTACTATGGCAACCGCCTCGGGATCGCGGACCAGGATATCCCCATGGACCACAGCGTGGACGGCACGGAGAAGATCGTCGCTCCTCCCTTCCGAGGCGGCGTTGTGGTCCCATTCACGGTCCAACGCATTCAGAGTCTGACAGGCACCCTCCTGCTCGAAATCTCCGGACGAAATCTCACTCCAGGCTTTGGTCAATTGACGGTCACGGCTGGGACAAAACAATTTGAATCGCCGGTCGGCAAGCAGGGGGAATTTTACCTCGAGAATGTGCCCCCTGGAAGCCATCCAGCTGTGCTAGAATACCAAGAGACGACGTGCCGCTTCCTAATTGACGTGCCTGTCTCTGACCAGGCGGTGGTCAAAATGAAGCCGTTGCGCTGCGTGATTCCCTGAGATGAGAACGAAAAAAAATAGCGCGGCGAAACATATGCCTTTCCAGCGTCATGTCCCTTGCCGCCCAGCCCGTATCATGCACTATCAGCGCCACTGCCGTGAGCTTCGGGACCTACAACGTTTTTTCTTCCACGGCTCTCGATTCTACCGGGAGCGTGATCTATAACTGCGATAGCAACAACGCAAGTATCACGATCACGCTGGACAAGGGAGGCGCTACAACCTTCAACCCCAGACGGATGCTTAAGGGCAGCGAGGCGCTGAACTACAATCTTTACCTAGACGCGGCGCGTTCCACGATCTGGGGAGACGGCACAGGAGGGACCCAGGTCTATACCGATGCGAGTACACGCAGAAATCAGAACGTGACCGTGACAGTTTTCGGACGCATCCCCGCCACGCAGGATGTCAGCGTCGGCACCTATACGAACACGGTCACGGCCACGATCAATTTCTGACTTAAATCGCTATCTCTAGTCTCTTACTTCTTCTCTTTCCCTGAAGCGCCCGCTGTTTCTTCCCCCGGCTGCTTGCCCGGCTCGAAGCCGCCGACTTCGTGGTAGACGACTTTCCGTTCTTCTTCGAAGGCTCTCACACTTGGGACCTGCCCCGGTAAGCCAAGTTTCTTCCATTCGCCTGCGACCTTATCGTAAATCTCTCGGCGCAAGGCGGTACGCTTGGAGAAAACCGGCAAATGCCGATGCTCTTTGCAGGCGTTAATCAACGCCTTCGATCCATAGGGCCGTTTCTCGGGCGGGTTCTGGGTCGGGTCGAGCCAGGTGCTCCAGGTGTTGCGCAGCATGTCGATATCATCGATGGGGTTGCAGCGGCTGGCCATCGCCCAGATCACTTGGTCCGTGTCGGTTGGATCGATATCCTCATCGACGGCGATGATCCATTTAGTATAGTAAGCGCCGCCGGGCACTTGGGCCGCGAGCGCCAACGCTTGCGCCGCGTGGCCCGCATAGCGCTGCTCGAGCGCAAGGACGGTCATGCCGAAACCGCCGGCGGCGGCGGGATGGGCGTAGACTCCTTGGATGCCGGGGATACCGAGCTTGTCCAAGTCATCCCAGATGCGCGCGGAGCGGATGATGGCAAAGAAACCGCTTTGCTCGTTGGACGGATAATCCGCCATTAGGGCGTTGGTCAGGATCGGATTATTGCGATGATGGATCGCAGTGATTTCGACCAGCGGACAACCGGCCTCGGGCCGTCCGTAGTAGCCGGGAAATTCGCCGAAGGGCCCTTCGCTCTTCACCGAGTTTGGTTTGATGATGCCTTCGATGACAAATTCGGCGTTCGCCGGCAACAGGAGGTTAGTCGTCTTGCCCTTCACCACCGGTATGGGCTCGCCTTTAATGCCTCCTAAAAACTCATACTCGGAAACGTTTTTGGGAAAAGTCTGCGAGCCGACCACCATGAACAATGGATCGATACCCCAGGCGGCGGCCACTTCCACCGATTTACCCATCTGCCAAGAACGGGTTATGTGCAGACGCGCGTCTTTTCCGGGCGAAAGATAGAGACCGACCTCTTTTTTCCCCTGCACCATCATCCGATAAGTGCCGACGTTCAGATAACCGCTGTCCGGGTCCCGGGTAATGACGCAGTCCGCGGTTCCGGCATAGCGGCCGCCGTCCAGCGGCCAGTGCTTCGGGATGGGCAATTGGTTCAAGTCGATCTGGTCTCCGGTCAGGGTGTTTTGATAAATGCCGGCTTCCGAGGCGGGAACCTCGCGCGGCAGCGTACGGTGTTTGAGCTTGTCTTTGACCCGACGAATCAGTTCGACTATGGGCGTGTCAGGCGGCTCTTCCAACGTCAGCGCGATGCGCGGCATGCTCGGACCAAGAATGTTCCACAGCGAGCGCGCTTTGTAGGGACTCTTCTCGTATCCTTTGATGTTGTCAAAGATAATCGCTGGTGATGGTTTTTGCTTCGCCACCAGATAACCGATGGCGCTCATCTCCTCTTCGCAGCTCACCGCTTCTTTTACCTGGATTAAATCGCCGAGCGCTTCGACACGCTCGAGCCATTCGCGTAAATCCTGAATCGGCCTCCGGCTTGCGGACTCCGATGTCTTTTCCTCTGGTTTAGCCATCGATTTTTTCCTCCAATGTTATTCGCCGGTGCTCGCCCTGCCTAAAGCCGGCTGCCCCTGGGCAGCAGGGATCTAAAATAGGCAAAGGCATCGTAAGAACGGTAGATCATGTTCTCTTTCATAGTGTCGATTTCTTTTTGCGGCATGATCGTCGGTTTGCCCACACAACTTGCGACAAACTGCATATACGCCGTTCGTTCCAAGTAGATCGCGTGCACGGTAGCATATTCCAAGCTGTCGCCAACCACAACAATTCCATGTCCCTTGAGTAACATGGCCATTCGGTCGCCGAGCGTCTGGCAAATCTCCTTACCGTCTTGAATCGTGTAGATGAGCCTGGGGCTCGGAAAGATCGGCGTCTCGGGAGCGAAAACGGCGGCTTGGTTGTAAATGGGCAGAAGCGGCGTTCCGGCGACTGAAAACGCCGTGGCCAAAGTCTGATGCGTGTGAACGACGGAATTAACCTCCGGCCGGGCAGCGTAAATCGCCGCGTGGATCATCGTTTCGCGAGGCGGATTTCTGAGCTTGGTAACCGCCCGCCTGTTTCCCGCTCTCGCGTAGTTCTGCTCGCATACTTTCATGTATTCGTCGATGTCCACGAGGATGATATCTTTGCCCGAAATATCGCCGAGCGGGGCAAGCACGGGCTTGATAAAAAACTTTCGCGTACCCGGAATGCGCGCGCTCACATGTCCGTGATAGTCCGCCAATCCCTGGTGGAACATGATGCGGTTGCCGAGCGCGACCTTTTTCTTCAGTTCCACCAAATCCTTCTTGCTGGTGTTCACGTTGATTCCCCTTTCCAAAGCTAGCGAGAGAGTCTTTGAAGCCTGTGCTCTTTAGCGGCGGATTCAAGATCAGAACCGCCTTGCCATTGGATATTCGTCCAGTTCCATTGATCGGGATAGGCGCGCACGGTGCGCTCAAGCCATTGGGTAATGCGCAACGTGCTTTCACGGACTTCGTTTTTGCTTTTGCCGGACCGCGCATTCGATAATCAATTTGAGGCCATCGTCCGGTTGCCGAACGAGAAGGGCCGGGACAATCGCAGCCCCGGTTCTCAGAGCGAGCGTCGCCGGGCCGCGCCGGGCGTTCACGTTTCCACCAAACAACGGCACCGGAATTCCACGTCCGTCCCGATATTCGTCGGCAACCACGATAGCGATCTCATTGCGCCGCAGCACGGTATTGAGCGCGTGGAGCGCCGCGCGCCGCGGTCGGGCACGAATCGTTCGTTGCCACGCCTGCAATCGAACCTCATCCATCAGCTCAGCGAACCGCGGATCCCGCGGTGGACTGACCAGAACATGGGCCGGATAGCCTTCAATGGCCAGCCGAGTGCCGACCAGAAAAAAATTACCCAGATGGGCGCTCAGGACGATCACTCCGTTGCCCTTGGCAAGCGCAGCATCGAGATACTTGAGTCCCGCGATGGGCATCTCGGCGCGCAATTGCTCTTCAGACGATTCCAGCGCAATGGTGATTTCAACGCAGGCGCGAAAAAAACTGCGCAGCGATCGCCGGGCCGTGACGCTCGCCATGCCGCGGTCCATGCGGTCGGCCATGGCCACACCGATGTTTGAAATCGATTTCAAACGGAAGCCGCGAGCTAGAGCGAAGCCCGCGTTCGCCATGGCGTCGGAGAAAGCAAACAACCATCGATGCGGCACAATCCTGACGGCGAGGCGTCCCAGTTTGAAAGCGAGCCAAGTGGCTTTATACACCACTTTTCCAATAAACCATCGCATCTCATTAAGTTCTATTGACCCCTGGGCAAGCCGGTGGCCAAAGTATTCAAAGACTTCAAAGTACGACAGATTTACCTCAGTCGCAAGCGCGCTGGGTGGGTTCCAAAAATTCCCGGTCACCGCAGCCGGGGAGGCATAAAACACCCTAATAACAATAGTTTAGCTTGCTCCTGGGCGTTGCCCTTGGAGCCCGGCTTGTTCCTATTGCGACTTTTCTGTGCTAGAAGTTTAAACTTATCGTGACCGAGGATTCATGCGATGCGGATGATGTTACCCCCACTAAAAGAGCGGCGTGTCATCGATCGCCTGCTTTCCAGCTTTTTCGAGGAATACAAACCCCAGGACTTTAAGAGAGCCATTGCGGCGCTTTGCCGTTTTTATCATCTGAAGAATCCGAACGTCGAGTGGTTTGAGTATTTGGACTGGGGAAAGACCGCAGGCAAGACCTATGAAAACGGCCAAATCTATCTCGTCCATCCGGAAAATTGGAAGCACGGAAGAAAATATAACTCCGAACGAAGTTGGATCAACACCGTTTATCACGAAATGGGCCATTATGTTTTTTGGGCCGATGCGGAAACCAAGGCCGACATGTTTGCCTCGCGCATGGTCCGCGGACTGAATAACCACAAATAAGCTTCGCACTTTATTGACCTGATCCCGAGTCCCGACAGCGATGGATTACAAAGAGACATTGAACCTACCGAAGACCGATTTTCCCATGCGGGCCAACCTGCCGCAGAACGAGCCGAAACAGGTCGAAAAGTGGGAGCGCGAGGGGACTTATTTCCAGGTTCTCGAAGCGAATCAAGGAAGAAACAAATTCATTCTGCACGACGGCCCGCCCTACGCCAACGGCAACATCCACATCGGTCATGCCCTGAACAAGATTCTTAAAGACATGATCGTCAAGTACAAGGCGATAACCGGCCACGCCGCGCCCTACGTCCCCGGCTGGGATTGCCATGGACTGCCCATCGAACTGCAAGTGGAAAAAAACCTCGGCCGGACGAAGAAGCTGACGATGAGCAAGGCGGAAATTCGCCGGCTGTGCAAGGAATACGCCGAGAAATATCTTTCGATCCAGCGGGAAGAATTCAAAAGACTCGGAGTTCTGGGAGATTGGGAAAATCCCTACCGGACTTTGGATCATCACTATGAGGCGCAAGAAATCCGCGAGCTAGGAAAGATCGTTGCCTCCGGCGCGCTCTATCGTCAGAAGAAGCCGGTCTATTGGTGCGCCTCCTGCGTCACCGCACTGGCAGAAGCCGAAGTCGAATATGAGGATCTCACTTCGCCCTCGATCTACGTTAAATTTCCGGTAAAGGATGCCAAAGCTAAACTCGAAACCGCTTCGTTGGTTATCTGGACGACGACCCCGTGGACTTTGCCGGCAAACCAAGCGATCGCTGTACATCCCAAATTCACGTACCGGCTGGTGAAAACTCCGCAAGGCAACCTGATCATCAACCAGGAATTGGTCGAAACCGTGATGAAGGCGCTGAGCCTCCAAGCCAAGGATTATGAAATTGCAGCCGGCACGTGGTCTGGCGCTGAGCTAGAAGGAACCGTTTGCCGCCATCCGTGGATGGACCGAGACTCGAAGGTCATTCTCGGCGAGTTCGTGACGCAAGATCAGGGAACCGGCTGTGTGCATATCGCTCCCGGTCACGGTCAGGAAGACTATGAAGTCGGGCTGCGCTACGGCCTTGAAGTGATGGCGCCGGTGGACGCCTACGGAAAGTTCACCGCCGAGGCCGGCGATCTGCAAGGCGAGCCGGTTTTCAAAGCCGACCCCAAGATCATCGAGAAACTCTCTGAGCGTGGCGCGTTGCTGAAGGAAGAGAAGCTCGCGCACAGTTATCCCCACTGCTGGCGCTGCAAGAAGCCGGTGGTCTTTCGCGCCACCGAGCAATGGTTCATCTCGATGGAAAAAAAAGGGTTACGCCAAGCCGCCCTTAGCGCCATCGATCACGTGCGTTGGATTCCCCCCTGGGGCCGGGACCGCATTCGCGGCATGCTCGAAAGCCGGCCGGACTGGTGCATCTCGCGGCAGCGCTCCTGGGGCGTGCCGATTCCGGCCGTCTACTGCAAGAAGTGTAACCACGCCGTTCTGACCCAAGAACTCTGCAATTATGTCGCGTCGATTTTCGAAAAAGAAGGCTCCGACGCTTGGTTTATTCGCTCGGTAAACGAATTTGTCCCCGCCACACTGACGTGTCCCGACTGCGGCGGCCGGGAGTTTTCACGCGAAGAGGATATCCTCGACGTCTGGTTCGACTCAGGGGTGAGTCACGCGTCCGTCGTCGAACAGGACCCGCGTCTCGGCGGCAGAGCCGACCTTTATTTGGAAGGTAGCGACCAGCACCGCGGCTGGTTTCACACGGCGCTTTTGACCTCTCTGGCGACGCGCGGGCGCGCGCCTTACGAAAGCGTGCTGACGCATGGGTTCACGCTCGACGGCAAAGGGCGCAAGATGTCGAAGTCGCTGGGCAACGTCATCGCACCGCAAGAAATCATGAAAAAATCCGGCGCGGAGATCCTGCGCCTTTGGGTAGCGGCGGAAGACTTTCGCGAGGATGTGCGCATCTCCGACGAGATTCTCAACCGCTTGGTGGAATCCTATCGGAGATTGAGAAACACGGCGCGCTTTCTCATCAGCAACCTCTACGATTTCGATCCGGCGAAGGATTGTGTGGAGCGGTCCCAGCTCGACGAACTCGACCGCTGGATTTTGCACCGGACACAAGCCGTTCTCGGCCGTTGCCGCGAGGCCTACGAGAAATACGAGTTCCACGTCGTTTACCACACATTGAATAATTTCTGCAGCGTCGATCTGAGCGCGCTTTATCTGGACATCGTCAATCAAGGATCGTCTCTACTGCGAAGCTACCAAGTCGACCAAAAGAAGAGCGGCCCAGACGACGCTGTATCGGATCCTGGACGTATTGGTTCACCTGATGGCGCCGATCCTGTCGTTTACGTCTGAAGAGATTTGGTCATACCTGCCGGACAAGAAACGGCGGCCCGACAGCGTTTTTCTTTCGCAGGTTCCAGAACCGGACGCGAGTCTGATGGACCAAGAGCTGGCGGACAAATGGGATCGGGTATTTCGCGAGCGGGGTGAAGTGCTGAAGGCCCTGGAAGAGGCGCGCAACCAGGGGATCATCGGCCATTCGCTCGACGCCAAAGTGGTTCTAAGCAGCCGCAATGGCGATCAGAGCTCATCTTTGTTGGATCTGATTCGTTCCGATAGGAACAGAACCCAAGACGTTCTGATCGTTTCTCAAGCCAGCGTCCTCTCTGATTCTGGCGCCGTTCCCGGTGAGCCGATCTGTTCATGAGCCGGCGTATCCGGATGTTTGTCCGCGCTGCGCCGGAGTGCTCAAGCTTGGAGGATCCGCTTGAGCGCGAAAACCAAGCTGGTGTTGGTCTGGCTCGTCATCATCCTTATCTCGGACCAGTTGACCAAGTTCATCGTCGATCAGTCGATGCCGCTGCATCATTCGATCCCCGTGATCGACGATTTGTTCAGCTTGACCTATATCCGCAACACCGGCGCGGCGTTCGGTATCTTTGCCGGCAGCGCCGCCGCCTTCCGCCTGCCGTTTCTGATTGTCTTTTCCTTGGTCGCCATCGGTTTCGTCGTCGCCATGCTGCGCCGTTTGTCGGAGCGAGAAACGGGTTTAATTACCGCGCTCGCCTTTATCCTCGGCGGCGCCATCGGCAATTTGATCGACCGCTTGGCTTACGGCGAGGTGATCGACTTCCTGGACTTCTACTGGTCGGGCTATCACTGGCCGGCATTCAACGTCGCCGACAGTTTCATCACGATGGGTGTCGCCATTACGGTTTTCTACCTCATCAAGGCCAAGGGCCACGATCCCTTCGCGCGGAGTTAGCGGGCCTTTTTCAAGATCACCACCGTTGCCCCCCAGCCGCCGGCTTGCGGCGGCGCGTCTTGGAAGGAATCAACCAGCGGATGTTTTTCGAGAAGCGAGCGGACGATATTGCGCTGGACGCCGACGCCGCGGCCATGAATGATGCGCACTTCAGACAATCCCGCTTGGATGCACTGCTCCAGGTACTCTTCCACGACGCTCGGAATGTCTTTGGGCTGGAAAGCGTGGAGATCGATGACGTCTTCAAGAGGAAGGACAACAGGTTCGCCGAACGGTGACTCTGACTTTTTCATTTTATTACAATGTCGCCGGTTAGGTTTGCGCTGAGTTGAGCGCCGGCTCGCTTGCGCTGCCAGAAATATACCGCAGCAAAAAGAGCAACGGCAGCGAGTTCCGTGCCCAATACCGGAACGAACGCCAGGACAGTTGCAAACGCGAGGACCAGCCACTCCAGAAGAGTCGTCCTCACGTAGAAGAACGTGGTGCTGACTATGGAAAAAAGCACGGTGCCGAGCGTAGCCGAGAAGACAGCCCAGATATTCTCGGCCGGCGTGCCGGTAAAGAGAATGTGGCTATAGGCGAAAAGCAAAGGCATCACATAGATAATTTTGGCGAACCTGAAGCAGCTCCACCCGGTCTTCATCGGGTCAGCGCCCGCGATCGCGGCGGCGGCGAACGGCCCCATGGCGATCGGTGGAGTAATGTTGGAGTCAAGACTGAGCCAGAAAACGATGAGGTGGGCAGAGAGTAAGGGGACACCCAATTTGACCAATGCTGGAACCGTGACGACGGCTACGACCAGATAGGTCGCCGTTATCGGAAGCGGCAGTCCCAGGATGAAGGTCGCGACGGCGATGAGCGCAATGGTCAGGAAGAGATTCTGCCCCGCCAATTCCACCAAGATATAAGAGAACCTGATCGCAATCCCGGTAAGCGCCAGAACGCCGATGAGAACTCCGACAGCCCCGGTCAGGGCCGCAACGAACAAACAGTCTTTGCCGCCGCCGACCAGGGCTTCCCAGATCTCGCGCAACCCCATCCGTGTTTCAGCGCGAAACCAGCTCACGACAACGGTAGCGACGGTGCCGTTTACCGCCGCGCCCTCAGGTGAAAAATCGGCATAGAGCGAAACGATCAAGACAACGATAGGCGTAAACAGATACCAGTCACGCCTGAGCACATCGCGCAGCCTGGGGAGATCTTCTTTATCCAAACCCCGTAAGCCGAGTTTTCTCGATTCGAAATAGATCATGATGCCCACAGATAGAAAGAAAAGAATGCCGGGAATGGCGGCGACCTTGATGATTTCCAAGTAGGAAATGCCCGTCATCTCAGCCATGATGAACGCGCCCGCGCCCATGACGGGCGGCAGGACCATACCGCCGGTCGAGGCGGCGCCCTCTACCGCCGCCGCGATGTGGCGTGGAAACCCGGCGCGTATCATCAGAGGAATAGTTACCGTGCCTGTTGTGACCGTATTGGCGATGGGGCTGCCGTTGATGGTTCCGAGAAGCGCGCTGGAGACCACCGCGGCCTGCGCGGGTCCGCCCGCGATGCGGCCCAGCAAAGCGAGGGAGAGATCGATGAAAAATTTCGCCACCCCGGCGCGCTGCAAGAAGGCGCCGAAGACCACGAAGGGAATAATAAAGGACGCCACGACCTCCGCCATGATGCCGAAGATCCCGTCCGAGGTGAGGTAGACATACTCGATGACGCGGCGCAGTGTGAACCCTCGATGGCCGATGATAAAGGGCAGGTAAGATCCGAATAGAGCGTAGACGATCGGCAAGATCGCGCACATCGCCATGCCCATACCAAGCACGCGGCGCGCCGCCTCGATGGCTACGATCGTTACGATGACCCCCAACCCCAGGTCGACCAAGTTGTAGTCCCCTGCGCGGTAGGCCAAAGCTTCATGCTCCAGGATCCAATAGGCTACCCCCACCACCGTCCCAGCAGCCAACAACAGGTCGAGCAGAGAAGGAGTGTCCACACGGTCGCGCTTCCAGCTTCTATAGAGGAGCAGTGGAACCACCAGGCTGTAGAGGACTGCGATGCCGCGAAAGTACTCCAGAGGAACCACACCGACCGTAGAGGCCCATAGATAAAACAACGCCACTCCACCCATCACTAGCTGGACGGCCAAGTTCCAGTACCCGGACAGAGTACGGATCTGGGACGTTTCTTCCGCCACCCTTATCTACTTCCTCTACTTAGCGAGCGCGGGGAACGCGAAGGGGCAGGCTACTTTTTTCGGGAAATGCCGAGCAGCATGAAAGCTGGCGAGATCTTTAAAAAAGTCGCCTGTCCCCTTTTCAGGCTTAGCGAGAGCGGATCGCTTCGAGAATTTGAACGCCTGCGGTTTTCCAATGCTCTTCAGCGCCTTTGTGCAGAGGAACCGTGACGCCCTGCAAAGCCTTCTGCGGCACCATGTCCTTCGATCCGGCATGAACCTTCAACATGTGCGCGTTCCCCTCCTTGCTGTAGGCTGCTTGAGCGATCTTCTGGACCAGCGCAGGCGAGAACTCCCGATGGGCATACCAGATCACCGGAATCCCAACGGTTGAAGTGTCTTCGGTAATTCCCCGGTAAGAGCCTGCTGGAAATACATAGCGGGCGAAATAGGGATACTGTTTGAAAAAGTCGGTCTTGGAGACCGGTGTGTGAATGTCAATCGCTCGCACCGGCTTCTTGGCGGCCGCTTCTGTAGTGACTCGGTCAGGCTCAGGGCCGGTCCAGAAAAAAGCATCCGCCTTACCCTCACTCATCGCTTCGCCTGCGGCTGCCCCCAAAAGAGGGATGCGATTGATCTTGTCCCAGAGCCCCACGGCACGAAAAACCCGCTCGGCGGACGCGAAGGTTCCCGATCCTGGATTTCCTACGGCGACACGCTTGCCCGCCAGTTCCTCCACCGTGCGGATTCCGCTATCCGCATAGGTGATCAGATGAGCGACTCCAAAAAAAACCAATCCAATAGCGCGGAGATTCGTTAATGGCTTTCCTGTAAACTTCTCCAGGCCGTGAAAGGACTCATGCAGGTCGGACGAGAAAGAGAGTCCCATTTCTGCTTCTTTGGCGTTGATCCGGCGTGGATTCTCCACCGAGCCGCCAGTTGCGGCCACGGATACGTCAAGGTTGGGGACGTTTTTTGAGAGATAGGTTCCGATACCGGTCGCAAAGATGCCGAAAACTCCCGTCGGCGGACCGCCCGCCATGGTAATTCTTTCTACTTTCTGCGCTTCAACACTAGCGACAGCGCCTAGGGAAATCAGCAGCGCAGCGATGAGCGCTAAATCTACGGTCCCGGAAAGAAAACATTTCCGTGTTATGTCCATAGGATTGATCCTCCTCACTTTAGTCGATTGGTTAATAGTTCACTTAACCCCAGCAACAGTGAACGAATCCCCGGGCCTTCGATTGCGCCAAGGCCGCAGGTCAATCGTAGTCGGGGATGCGCGGTAAGCGCTTGATGGCCTCCTCGATAATCGAGACCGCCACATAGTCTTCATACTTCGGCTTTTCTTCGGGCTTGATGTTGCCGACCTGCACCATTCGGTTGATAGTGTATTCCACCTTCGCCCGGGGCAGCCCGCCGTTCTGGGACCAGACCCTGCCCTTTACCAACTCATCGTACGCCGGTTCGACCACATCGCGTGGAATCTTGGCATGCTTCATTGCGATCTCCACGGTTCTGGCCTTATTGGCGTACATGAAGCGGTTCGCCTTTGCCATCGCGCGCACCAGCGCCTGGAACTTGGCTGGCTCGGCTGCGAGCTTCTTTTCCTGAGCCACAAACAGGTTGAAGATTTGGTTCGGCTCGAGCTCCCAGAACTTCACCAGGGGTTGGAACGAAGGATCCTTCTGGCGCGCCAGCATCAACTGGTCCACATGAAGCACGGCGGTATCGATCGCGCCGGCTACGAGGGGCGGCACGTCCGCTGAGGCGATTACGATGAATGTCACTTCCTCCGGCTTGATGCCCGCCTTTCTGAGCACCATCCGACTCAGAACGTCGGCAAATCCACCGATCTCCTGGATGCCCATTTTCTTTCCCTTGAGATCCTGAAGGGTTTTGATGTTGGAGCGCACGGTCAGGGTTGAGGCAAATTTTGGCGCCGAGCCGTAAATGGCTTTGACCCCCGCTTTTTTCGCCACCGAGACGGCCACCGAAGCGCCCACGCCGGCGCCGGCATCGAGGCCGCCGCTTACCACGTTGCGGATCACATAGACGCCGCCCTCAAACGTGGTGATCTCGACGTCCAGGCCTTCATCGGTGAAGAACCCTTGCTCCTTTGCCACCCATGGGACGATGTGAACCAAATTGGGCGGCGTCGTGGGCATTCCCAAAGTCATTTTGGCGGCGCTGGCCGCCAAGCTCACTGGCACGGATGTTCCGCAGAAGGCGATTCCAACGATAACGAGCGCCAGTAATCCTGTCACGCTTCCTTTATTCATAGCACTCCTCCTTTGGCTGGGGCCGCTTGCAAGTAATTAGACGATCGCACGTGGTTATTTCCGGGCCGACACTATCTGACAAGGGACGGTGGTGTCAACTTGATGCACTGGTTGTCGCAGCGTCCTAAATTTCTCCCTGTTCGCGATTCTGCCAGGGGGTAACCTTTCGCTCGATCACTTTGATCAGCCCGATGAGGGTGACTCCCAGCGCCATCAACACCACGATGGGCACAAAGAGCTTGGCCGTTTCAAAAGAGTTGGCGTACTGAACGATCATGTATCCGAGACCCGCCACCGAGGTAAAGAACTCGGCCACAACCATCCCTACCAGACCACGGCCGATCGCGAGGTTGACGCCGGCCAGGATGAATGGGAGCGAGGAAGGAATAATGAGGTCCAACCAGAGCCGGCGCTCGCTGGAGCAAAAGGAACGAGCCACTTCCAGAAGGTCTTGGCTCAGATTTTTCACCCCCTGCTGGGTATTGAGCAGGATCGGAAAGACCATGAACAGAAAGACAATAACCACCTTGGCGGGAACTCGAAAGCCGAACCAAAGAACGATGAGCGGAATGAAGGCCACTGTTGGAGTCGAGTAGACGGCGTGGAGATAGGGCTCCAGGGCGAGAGACAGAGTTTGAGAGCGGGCGAGGAGAATTCCGAGGGGGATGCCGATCACGACGGCGAGCGCAAAAGAGTAGACGAATACCTCAAGGCTCTGCATCAGGAAGCGCTGGAGCTCTCCTTTGGACACTAACTCAACGAATGCGGCCGCAATGGCGGTCGGGTAGGTGAAGAGAATCGGGTTGACCGACCGGCCATAGATCTCCCACGCGGTTAGGACCACTAAGAGGGATAAAAACCTTATGCCCCAACTATAGGTCGAAGTCCTCATCCGCTTCCTCCTAACTGTTGTCGGCGTGTTGTTTCAATTGCGCCCAGATGTAGTTGCGCAGTTGGATCGATTGGGGATCAGACCTGACTCGGCTGATGTCGCGCGGTCGCGGAATCTTCACGCCGAGGATCTCGCGTATCCTTCCCGGCCGTGGCGTCATGAGAAGAATACGATCTCCCAAATAAATCGCCTCGTCAATAGAATGCGTGACGAAGAGCATGGTTTTCCGTTCCTGCTGCAAAATCTTGGAAAGCTCTTCCTGAAGGGTTTCACGCGTTTGGGCGTCGAGGGAGCCGAAGGGCTCGTCCATCAGGAGGAGGGACGGATTGACTGCCAAGGCCCGCGCCAGTCCCGCCCGCTGCTGCATGCCGCCGGAGAGCTGATAAGGATAAGACTTCTCGAAGCCTCTAAGGCCGACGAGTTCGATATAGCGCTCCACTCTTTGCGCGATCTCCTGCCGCGCCTCTCCTCTCAGCGCCAGTCCGTAGCTAATATTCTCCTCCAAGTTCTTCCAGGGAAACAGACCAAAGTGTTGAAAGACCACCGCCACATCCGGGCGCGGCGTTGTCACCGGCTCGCCATCCAATAAGACCTCGCCTTGGTCCCGGGATATCAGGCAATCCACCAATCGGAGCAGCGTCGTCTTGCCGCAGCCGCTGGGCCCCAGGATGCAGAGACTCTCGTAAGGCTGGACCTCAAAACTAATGTCTTGCAAGGCCACGACCCTGCCGCCGTTATAACTCTTGGTGAGATGGCGGACAGCGATCTTGGCCATAGAAAAAAGTGCGCGGGCAACTAGATGGCCGGTTTCTCCAGCAGGCTCTTTACTTCCCGGAGAAAACGGGCGGCGATGGCGCCATCGACGACGCGATGATCAGCGGAAAGTGTCGCAGTCATAAGCGAGCGTATCGCGAACATGCCATCGTCGGCAACCACGCGGGCTGCGACGCGGCCGACGGCGAGGATCGCGCACTGCGGCGGATTGATAATGGCGGTAAAGCTATCGACGCCGAGCATGCCGAGATTTGACACCGTAAAGGTGCCGCCTTCGTAGTCGAGCGGGAAGAGTTTTTTGTTTTGCGCCTTGTCGGCCAACTCGCGACTCTGGGCGGCCAGTTCCGTCAAGCTCAGCCGGTCGGCGTTGCGGATCACCGGCACGACCAAACCCTCGTCGAGCGCAACGGCCACACCGATGTTGATGTCGCGATGCTGCTGGATTCCTCCGTCCGTGAAGCTGGCATTGAGCGACGGGAAGTCTTTTAACGCGCGGGCGCAGGCGTGGAGAATGAAATCGTTGATCGATGGAACGTTGCTCTCGCCCTTTTCTTTCCAGTTTATCCGCGCTTCGCTCACGGAGCTCATGTCGATTTCCATGCTGATATAGAAATGCGGCGCGCTCTGTTTGCTCTGCGCCATGCGCTGGCCGACGATGCGGCGCATCGGCGTGAGCGGAATGATTTCTTGCGCCGCCGGGGCGGCTTGAGCCGTTGGCTCTAGATCCGGCGCGGCGCGCAGCACGTCTTCAGCCAAGATGCTTCCCTCGGGACCGCTGCCGCGCAACGAGCTGAGATCGATTGCCCGCTCTTTCGCGATGCGCTTGGCCTTCGGAGAGGCCAACACCCGTCCGCTGATTCGTTCAGTCGAAATAGTGGGCATCGTTGTGGTTGTTGAGGTGGTCGGGTGGCCCTCACCCCTACCCTCTCCCTGAGGGAGAGGGGGCCGCTCACCTTTTCCCTCTCCCGCTGGGAGAGCGCGACCCTCACTTATTCCCTCTCCCTCTGGGAGAGAACGATCCATTCTTATCCCCTCTCCCTTTGGGAGAGGGCTCGGGTGAGGGTGCTTAACCGTCGCTGGAGGTGCGTGCTCACCCGGCGCTAAGATCAGCGCGATCCTCTGACCCACCGGAACTTCATCTCCAGCGGAAGCGGTGACATTTGTCAAAACGCCCGATGCCGCCGCCTCTATCTCCACCGTCGCCTTGTCGGTTTCAACTTCCATCAGCGGCTCCCCCTTGGTCACCGCTTGACCTTCGGTCTTGAGCCACTTGAGCAGAATTCCAGTCTGCTGCGCCACGCCAAGGGCGGGCATGATGACGTCGGTTGCCATGGTTCGTTGCTTATCACGGGAAGGCGCGAGGCGCGAGGCTGGACTTTCGTAGGGGCGACCGGCCGGTCGCCCTCAACTATTGCCTATTGAATCACCGTGGTCGCTTTCATCAGCGTCCACTGCGGGATCGTCACACCGATCTGATTGGCGGTCTTGAGATTGATTACAAACTCAAACCTCATCGGTTGCTGCACCGGCAGATCGGCGGGCTTGGAGCCCTTCAAGATCTTGT
>JACPFE010000182.1 GCA_016183145.1 Deltaproteobacteria bacterium
AATGTCATCCTGAGGCGATAGCCGAAGGATCTCATCTTCGTAAGTGAAAGAAAATGCGAGATGCTTCGCTCCGCTCAGCATGACATCTATGGGATTTTCTCTCATTACGACACAGTCTCCAAGGGAGGAGGGAAACCAGAGGCCAACCAAGGCTCGTGGATCATGGTAAGTTCTAGCGACAGAGGGGGTGCAGTTAGCAGACCGATCCTTTTGCCCACAGAAATCAAAAACCGGCGACGACGACCTCGCCAATAATCTTGAGGGCTTGCTCGATGTCGTTGCGATCGACGTCGAGGTGAGTGACCATGCGAATCCGGCGCGCGTCGACCGGGCCGCCCAGCACTTTGCGCTGAGCCAACCTTTCCAGGAACTGTTTCGACGTAAGGCCGGTTTCGCCTAAGTCGAAGATAACGATGTTGGTCTGAACTTTTTCCGGGCTAATACGAATCCTCGCGATCTTCGCCAAACCCTCCGCCAGGATTTTCGCGTTGTCGTGATCGATATGGAGCCGCTTCGGCCCCTCTTCAAGGGCGACCAGTCCCGCTGCGGCGATCACGCCGACCTGGCGCATGCCGCCGCCGAGCGTCTTGCGAATCACGCGGCAGCGCTCGATGAAGTCTCTTGAACCGACGATCATCGAGCCGATGGGCGCGCCCAAGCCCTTGCTCAGGCAAAACTGCACGGAGTCGAATTTTTTCGTCATCTCGGCAACGTTCTCACCAAGATGAACGGCAGCATTGAAAACCCGCGCGCCATCTAAATGAACTTTGAGTCCTGCCTCATGCGCCTGATCGCAAATCTTATGTCCCAGGCGCGTCGGATAGACCGTGCCGCCGGCCATGTTGTGGGTGTTTTCCAACGCCACCAGCGCAGTCTGCGGGCGGTAATACGCCTTCTCGCGGATCGCCGGCGCAATCTGCTCCCAGGTCATGATGCCATCCTCAGCGGGCACCACCCGCGGCAGCACCCCGCCGATGGCGGACATGGCTGCCATCTCATAATTGTAAATGTGTCCCGCAGCTTCGCAGATCACCTCTTGTCCCCGCGAAGCCTGAGCCATGATGCAGGTCAGGTTGCCCATACTGCCGGACGGAACGAACAATCCAGCTTCGCGCCCGAAGATTTCCGCCGCGCGCGACTGCAAGCGATTGACCGTCGGGTCTTCGATGTAAACATCGTCGCCGACCTCCGCCTCCGCCATCGCCCGGCGCATGGCCGCCGACGGTTTCGTTACGGTATCGCTGCGCAGATCGATAATCTTTTCGTGCATGTCAAAACACTTCTTGCAAATTCAACCTTGAACTTTTGAACCTTGAACCCTTGAACTTTACTCCCGCCGCCCTTCGATCTCCCGAACCGTCTCCGCCGGCAGCGACGGGCGGACGAAGGCGTTATAGATGCAGTCGTTTTGCAGCCACATGATGTCGGCGCGTTGCCGAACCGCCTCGCGCATCTCGTGTTGCAGCTTCTCCTCCATGCAATGCTTCTTGATGACGTCGATCACCATGTTGCCGTGGCCTTCGTCATGGTACTCGTGGGCACGGAAAAAATCCAAGCTCGTGGCCGGAATCCAGGGATAATACTTTTCCAAAGCCTCTCGCTCCTCCCTCATCCTCTTGGGCCCGCCGCCCTCGAAAACCAGCCCCGTGCCAATCGCCACCGCCCAGTGGCTCTGCTGCACGAGGGACACATACATTTCGAGCGCCGCGCGGGTGCCCGGCAGCGGCTCGTAGTTCAATATATCGTCGCGCGCAATACCGAGCCCCTCAGCGAACTGCACCCACAGCTCGCGGTGGCTCGGATACTTGCCGCCGAACAAATCCTCACCCTCTTCTTCGACCATGTTCTCAAGCAGCATACGGCGCAATTCCGGAATCGGACACTTTTGATAGCGGACGCCGAAAAAGCGGTGGATATTGCGAAACTCGTGGAATTGATTCCTTGCCCACCATTGCAGTTGTTCTTTGGTCAGGCGGCCGCTCAGCAAGAGTTGGCGAACCGGATGAGGCCGCGGATGGCGCTGCTGCAAAGCGTTCTGAAGATCGGCGATCAGTTCCTCTGGGGGCAACAACTCGGCCATGACTTAGCCCTCCTGCGGGGACATTATCCGGGATTCTTGCTCCGCGCCACTATATCCAAGTCGCCCGGCCTTGGCCAGCCTTGGCGCCAGTCTCAGCGTTGGCGAAAATCCGATGTTGTCTTTTTCACGGCGCTTTACTAGCATGGCCTTGTGGTTTCCCTCTCGTTACGCGCGCTCACCAAGACATTCGGTTCGGTCGTGGCGGTGGACCAGGCTAACCTCGACGTGAATGCTGGCGAATTTCTCGTCATCGTCGGCGAGAGCGGCTGCGGCAAGACCACTACCCTCAGGCTTATCGCTGGTCTTGAAACCCCCGACAGCGGCACCATTTTCATCGGCGGCGTGCCGGTCAACGACGTTCCCGTGGGACGGCGCAACGTTCAGATGATTTTCCAGAACTACGCGCTCTGGCCGCACATGAAGGTGTTCGACGAGAGCAGCTATACGAATCTTTCTCTGCCACTGAAAGTTCGAAAATGGTCGCGGGAAAGAATCGGCGAGTTTCTGCTGCCGTTGGCGCGGAAACTCGGCATCGAAGAGAGTTTTTTCAAGCGCAAGCCCTCTGAGTTGTCCGGTGGCCAGCAGCAGCGCGTCGCGCTGGGCCGCGCAATGGCGACCTCGCCGCGCATCATGCTGATGGACGAGCCGTTGAGCAACGTCGATCCGCCCAATCGTCT
>JACPFE010000138.1 GCA_016183145.1 Deltaproteobacteria bacterium
TCCGCCAGAGACGGCGCTTGCGGAAATTTACAATGTACCGATGCCGGGCTTCGGCGCGCGCGGCGCCGACATCGACAAGCAAGGGGTGGTATGGGTGTCGCTCGGGAGCGGCCATCTCGGCAGCTTCGACCGCAGGAAATGCAAAGGCCCCCTCAACGGGCCGAAGGCCACCGGCAACCACTGTCCTGAGGGGTGGAGCTTCCATCAGTATCCGGGACCAGGATTCAAAGGCCTCGGCGAGAACAGCGCCGAGTCGAGCTACTACTCCTGGGTCGACCAGCACAACACCTTTGGCATCGGTGATGACGTGCCAATGTCCACCGGTAACTTGCACGGCGGGCTGATCGCGTTCAAGGACGGCAAGATGATCCGATTGACCGTGCCTTACCCGCTCGGCTTCTACGCCAAAGGTTTCGACGGCCGCATCGACGATCCGAAGGCCGGCTGGAAAGGCCGCGGGTTGTGGAGTTCGAGTGGCGACCGCGCGCCCTGGCTGATGGAGAACGGCAAAGGCTCCAAGCCGCTCGCCGTGCACTTTCAGCTTCGCCCCGACCCGCTGGCGAAGTGAAGGGGGCAACGTCCAGACGATCAAATGCCTGGCTGAGAACCCTGGGCGTTAGCCCGGGGAGAAAGCCTCCGAAGCCTCGGAGGGTTTTGATCTGAGAGTGTGTGAAAAAATAGCCGATCGCCCTTCGACGAGCTCAGGACGAACGGCTAAGTACCTGAACTTCCATCTATCCTATCCGTTCGTGGTGAGCGTGTCGAACCATGAACGATTTTTTCACACACTCTGAGTTAGGTATTTCAGGTGCCAGGGGCGTAAGCCCGTGGGTATCTACTTGCCTCTGTATACTTTTTCGAAGAATCCCTCGTCGTCGAGTTTCTTGAGCCAACTGGAGTCGACGATTCGCTCCGCTTTAAGAGAGGCGACTTTGGGATTTCGCTCGCCAACGAATTTGATTACGGTGCGGGTTCCCTCGATGGTCGGATAGGGCTTTCGATCCAGTTCCTCCTGAGCCTCCAGGTAAAAATCCTCGGCCGCTTCAGCGTTGGGCAACCTGAGATTTCTGGCAAGGACCTCTTTGACCGCCTGCTTGTTCTCTTTGTTAAAAACGTAAGCATAACCTTCGACGATCGCCCGCGTAAAGCCGTCAAAGCTTTTTGAATTGGCGGCCATGTAATCTCTACGCGACGCGAGCACGGTATTTTGATAGGGGATCTTAGCCTGATTGAGGTTCAGAAGCTGCGTGTATCCCTTGCCCAGCATAGTTTTGGTGGCGAGCCGCTGCAGCATCGCGGCATCAAGCCCCTTTCCTTCAAGCGCGGCCATGCGCTCCGGGTCGAGCCCGGTTTGCATGATGACAATGTTGTCCCGCTTGGCATCGAGGCCGAAATGATCCAGAGCGATCAGGGCCGAGACGTGCGAAGAGCCGCCGAAGCGCGCCGTGCCGAGCCGTTTGCCCCTGAGGTCCGCAGCTTTCTTGATGTTGGGCTGGGCGATCAGGGAAAAGGGCGAGGTGTTGCTTATGCCCAGAAACGCCGCAATATCCTCGCCCGCCGCGATCAAGCTCACAAAGGCGGCGGGCGAGCTTGCCGCGACCTGGATTTCTCCCGCGGCCAACATCTGGCTCACCAGCGCGCCGCCCATGACAAATATCAACTGGACGTCAACCCCGTACTTGTCAAAAAGTTTTTTGTCCTTGGCCACCCACAGCGGCGTATTATGCGGCGTCGCCGTGGAAACCGCGACTTTAAGTTGTGGGAGCTTCGACGACTGGGCTAAGGAAGAGCCCGCCATCGCAAGCGCCAGGAGAATCCCGAGGAATCCAATAAGCATCGATTTGTTATTCATGGTTGCGCCTCCTCGCATCAGTGTACATGTCCGCGCTGCCGTTTCAATTCCCGCGGATTCACGCGGCGAGTTTCGACACATAATCGCAAATGGTTTCGGGATTGGTTTGTCGTTGCCCGATTCCGTTGATCGTGGCTGGCGCAATCCGATCGGGAAGCGCCCGCGCAGCAAGTGCATTGACTTGATTACGGCTTGTGGGATATTTGTGTGGCGAAATAGGGTAGACGGCCAATCTCAGCGCCCCAGCAACGGGGTGAAAACAGCGCCGGTCCGGAACCGAGCGCCGGAGGAGGTTTTATGGAAAGCTCGTCGCAATCCATTTCCCAAGCTTCTTCTCCCAACCTGGCACACGCGCGCGCGGTCTCCATCATAGAGGACGGCATCTTGACCGGCGTCGCCGGCGCGGTGGTCGTCGCCCTCTGGTTTCTCATCCTCGACACGGCGCGGGGCCAGATGTTTTTCACTCCATCGCTGATTGGTAGCGTTGTGTTTCTCGGCCAAACCCCCGAACAGATCGTCTCCGTGAACGGCTTCATCGTATTCGCCTACACGGGCCTCCACGGCGTGCTCTTTCTCTTTGCGGGATTGGCGCTCGCCGGGATGTTTTCCATGTTCGAGCATAACCCTCAATTTGGAATAATTCTTTTATTGTTGTTCCTGATGTTCGAGTCGATTCTCTTTGCTTTCGCAGCGGCCATTTTTCCCAACCTCATGGGCGCACTGGGAGCCCCGGCAATTTGTTCGCCGCCATTGCCATGTTCTGGTTCCTGATCCGTCGTCACCCTGCCGCCCTGGCGCAACTCAAGCTCGCCTGGCACGAAGAGTAACGCTGATCCTACCCGTGATTTCGTCTATCGCAGACCGCATCGATCAATGCCGGCTTGCCTTGTTTGACCTGTTCGATGGCGCGTTTGAGCGCGGGTTTGAGGTCGTCGCCGTTCTCAAACGGTCCCTCGGAGTACCAGCCCATTGATTTCGCCAGGCCGGCGAAGTCGGGATCCGGGCCGTAGAGGTCCATGCCGATATGCGCGCGCGACGGATCTGTGCCGCGGGTTTTGGCCAGGACAAGTTGATGGTTCCAGTCGTTGTAGTAGGCGCGGTTGTTGAACATGACGACCAGCATCGGGATCTGGTACTTCGCCGCGATCCAGAGCGCGCCGGCGTCGAACATGAGATCGCCGTCCGGCTGAAGATCGACAACCAGCCGGCCGGTTCCTTTGTTAGCGAGCGCTACGCCAAGAGACAATCCAATCTGCGTCCCGGTGCC
>JACPFE010000139.1 GCA_016183145.1 Deltaproteobacteria bacterium
GCCGTGATCGGCTCGGGAATCGTGCTGGGCACTTTTCTTTGGTTGAAACTCGCGCCCAAGCCGGGCCTTAGAGGTTGGGACGCACGGCCGCTCGAAGGGTTGAGCCACCACGGCGCGGTGCCGGAGTTTTTGCTCACGGAGCGAAGCGGCAAAAGCGTCGGCCTGGCGGCGCTGCGCGGAAAAATTTGGATTGCCGATTTCATTTATACGAGCTGCACCGACACCTGCCCGCTCCAGACCGCGGCGATGGCGAAGCTCCAAGAGCAGTGGAGCGACCGGCCGGAGCTAAAACTCGTTTCATTTACCGTCGATCCGGCGCGCGATACGCCAAAGGTCCTTGCCGGGTACGCGGACAAGTTTAAGGCTGACGCGGAGCGCTGGTTGTTCCTGACCGGCGAGACAGAGCAGGTTGCACAACTGATCCAAGCGGGCTTTCATCTGAGTGCCGCGCCGTTGACCGAGGGCGGCACGCAAGCAAACATCATTCTCCATAGTCCGAGATTTGTTTTGGTCGACCAAAATTCGGAGATTCGCGGTTATTATGACAGCCGCGACGGCGAAGCACTGAAACGCCTCAAGGCGGATGTCGCTATCTTACTCAGCGGCAAAAAGGAGTAGCTCATATGGCGCAAGCAGCCAAGAAGAAACCAACGAACGCGAAAGCGGCGGCGCGGGCTCCGGTCAAGAGCGGTCCCAATTGGCCGTTGTTCGCTCTGGCATCCATCGGAATTATTTTATCCGGCTACCTCTCCTACTTCGCCTGGCAGGAGAAGCTGGTGGCCGGTTGCACGGTTGGCAGCGCCTGCGATGTGGTGCTGAACAGCCGCTGGTCAACTCTGTTCGGCATGCCGACCTCTTTTTGGGGTTTGCTTACCTATGCCTTACTGGCGGCCATCGCCTGGAACAAGGCGGCGGATCTGCCGTGGAAGGCCGCTTGGCTGCTCTCGCTCTTTGGGCTGTTCTACAGTCTCTATCTGACCGCTGTTTCGTTCATCGCCCTCGACTCCGCCTGCCCTTATTGTCTAACTTCGCTGGGGCTCATGACGCTGATCTTCATTACCGTCTCATTTCAGCGGCCGGCAAATCTACCAGGCTTTGCGTGGGGACCATGGTTGGCTAAGACTGTCGGTGGCGCCGTGGTCGCGGTGCTCGCGCTGCATTTATACTATGCCGGCTATTGGGGCAAGGCTCCGGGGCCGGAAGATCCATGGGTGCGCGGCCTGGCCGAGCATCTGGCGAAAACCGACGCCAAGTTTTACGGCGCCTATTGGTGCCCGCATTGCGTAGAGCAAAAAGAATCGTTCGGCCCATCCGTCAAGCGCATCCCCTACATCGAGTGCAGCCCGGGCGGCCCCAGGGCGCCACAGGCAACGGAGTGCAAAGAGAAAGACATAAAGGGCTACCCCACCTGGATTATCAACGGCGCGCGGTATACGGGCATGCTGACGTTGGACGCTCTGGCGCAGTATAGCAACTACAAAACCCAAGGGGGAAACCCATGAAACCCGCCGGTTTAAATCGGACAAATTTTCTCGCCGTCGCCGCCTTCCTGGCGGCGATGTTTTCTTTCTATCCTTCGGCCCAAGCAGACCCATCGCATTATCCCGAGTTCGCCCAGCAATCGCTCCCGGCGAATGTCACGCCGTCATTCATCTCCATTGATGAGCTCGTGGAAGACGTTAAAGCGGGGAAAAAGCCGCTGATCATTGACGTACGCTCTGAGGAGGAATTCCGCGAGGTGCATATTCTGAGCGCGCTGTCCGCACCGCTTGCCCAGTTCAAGGCCCATTTGCCAAGCATCCCCAGGGACCGGCCAGTCGTGCTGTATTGAGCTTGCCCCCATCACCTGGCCGGTCTGGCCTATGGCATTCTCCACGAAAATGGCTACCGCAACATGAAAGTCCTCAATGAGGGCATCGTCGGCTGGTACGAAAAGCGCTACCCCATGGAAGGCACGAAAGTCCCGTAATCGGCACAATGACAGACAAGCAGGCGGTGATTCTTTTGAGCGGCGGCGTTGACTCCGCCACCGCCGGGGCGATCGCGAAGCGGCAAGGTTTCGTGCTGCACGCACTGAGCTTTCGCTACGGCCAGCGCCACCAGCAGGAAATCGAAGCGGCCAAGAAGGTCGCCGCCTTTCTCGAAGCGAAAGCTCATTTGGTTTTGGATTTCGATTTACGCGCTATCGGAGGCTCGGCCTTAACCGACCGCATCGAAGTGCCGAAGGGACGAAGCGCCGCGGACATCGCCCAGGGCATCCCGGTCACCTACGTGCCCGCGCGCAACACAATTTTTCTCTCTTTCGGTTTGGCCTTGGCGGAGCGGATCGGGGCGGCGGACATATTTTTCGGCGCCAACCAGCTCGACTATAGCGGCTACCCGGACTGCCGGGAAGAATACATTCAGGCCTTCGAACAGATGGCGAATCTCGCCACCAAGGCGGGCGTAGAAGGTAAGAACCGGCTGAAAATCCACACGCCCTTGATTCACATGAGCAAGGCGGAGATCATTAAGAAAGGACTCGAGCTGGGACTGGACTATTCAGTAACCTGGAGCTGTTACGACCCGCAACCGGACGACAGCGCCTGCGGCCTTTGCGATAGTTGCCAGCTCAGATTGAAAGGATTCGAAGAGGCGGGGGTGAAAGATCCCGTTCCTTACGCGGACCGGTAACGTTATCTGATCGTCGGACGTCGAAAGGATTATTCACCACCAAGCACACGAAGAGCACGAAGTTTAGAACAATCAAATCCGAACCCTTCGTGTCCTTCGTAATCTTCGTGGTGAAGAAATTTAACCCATGCTCCCTGAACCGTTCACGCCGGCGTTTCTCACCCAATTGGAAACCCTCCGGCTGCGCACGAGAAAGGAATTCCTCGGCAGCCACCCGGGGAGCTACTCCTCGCCGCGCCGCGGCACCAGTTTAGAATTCGCCGATTACCGCCGATATTCTCCCGGCGACGATCTGCGCTATCTTGACTGGGGCATCTACGCGCGCAGCGACCGGCTCTATATCAAACTGTTCCGCGAGGAAGTCGACCTCTTCGCCTATGTTTTCATCGACGCCAGCGCATCGATGCTGTTTCCCTCGCGCGCGGAAAAGTTCTTGCCCGCAAGTCACGTCGCTTTAGCGCTGGCCTACGTCGTGCTCGCCAATCACGACCACGTGAAGCTCCATTTATTGCAAGACCCACCGCCCAGCGCCGCTTCGCCCTTCTATCGCGGCCGGCGGCGCATGACGGAGTGTGTGGAGTTTGCCGCATCGGCCAAACCCGCCGGGCAACTCGATCTAGCGCCGGCTCTCGGCGAGCACCTGAAGCGGCTGCGCCGCCCGGGCAAGGCGATCTTGATCTCCGATTTTTTGATGCCCGCGCCATCCTACCAACAAGGGTTGAATGTATTGCGCGGTTTCAATCTCGATATCGTGGCGATTCAAGTGTTGTCTCGACAGGAAGTGGACCCGGCGTTCCCGAACGGCAACCTGGCCCTGGTCGACAGTGAATCGCAGGCCGAATTCCAATACCGCTGGGATACCGGCGCCCGGCAGAGTTACCGGACCCGATTGGCGCACCACAATTCGGAAATTCGCAGCTTCTGCCATCAGAGCGGCATTCATTATTCGCTTTACGTGACCGACCGCGATCTCAAGGATTTCGTCTTCGCCACGCTGCCGGCCATAGGCCTTTTCAAATAGATCATGGAATTTCTAAACCCCTCGGCTCTTTACGGGCTCGTGGCCCTGCCGTTGCTGCTGATTCCCTATTTGATCCGAAGAAAACCCCAGCGGATCATCTTTTCGAGCCTGCTTTTGTTGACGGAATACGACGCCAGCGCGCGCCACCGGCCCTGGGGGCGGCTGCGTCTGCCGCCGGCGTTTTTTCTTCAACTGCTGCTGCTCACGCTGCTCATCTTGGCGCTCGCCGAGCCCGTGCTATCGGTGCGCCCGACGCACATCGCCATCGTCCTCGACAACTCCGCGAGCATGCAAACGGTGGAAGACGGCAAGACGCGCTTTGTGCTGGCGCAAGAAAGAGCGCGCTCGCTCGTCGCCGATCTCAGCGTCAACGGCAGAGTTGAACTTTACCGCACCGTCCCCCGGCTCGAGAAAATACGCGCGACGCCATTTTCACCCTCTGAAGCGGCCGGCGCCATCGGCGCTCTCGAACCCTACGATCTCGGAGACCACGTGATCGACTATGATCAGGTCTTAAATGAGTTGATGCGCGAGCAAAAATATGAACGGGTCTATCTGATCACCGACCACCCCGTCAGCGGCCAAGGCGAAAAGATCCGCGCGCTCTCGGTGGGATCGCCGCAGGCGAATATCGCGCTGCTGGCGTTCCAGGCCAGGCGCGCGTCATTGGCCAACGCTCAGTTGGAAGCCACCGTGGAAGTCGCCAATTTTTCAGCCAAACAGGAAAAGATCAAGGTCCTGCTCAGAGGCAGCGGTACGCTGCTGCAAAGCCGCGAGTTGGTGATCGCCGCCGGTAAAAGCGCCGAGGCGAGTTTTTCGGGATTCGGCGCGCATCCTTACTATGAAGCGGAGATCGACGTCCGCGACGCCTTACCGCTCGACAACCGCGCCTTCGCCGTGGCGCCCACGGCCGCGACCCTGCGCATCCTAGCGGTATCGCCGCGCCCCCAGGCGCTCGCTAGCCTTGGCGCCATTCCCGGAGTCAAATTAGATCTCATTTCTCCAACCGACTACGAAAAAGCCGCGCGCAGCGGTTACGGCCTGGAGATCTTCCATTTCGCGACTCCCGCCAGTCTACCGCAGACGCCCGCGCTCTTCGTACTGCCGCCCGACGCCAACGCCTTGGTTGACCTGGGAACACCCATCGCGCGGACCGTCGTATCCGGCTGGCGCGATCCTCATCCGCTCACCCGCTACGTGAATTTCAGTCTCTTTCGGCCAACCTACGCCCGGCCGCTGAAGCCGCAGGCCGCGGGCGACGTGATTTTCGAGAGCCCGCAAGGCCCGTTAGTCTTCGCCATCGAGCGCCGCGGCGTACGCCATTTGGTTCTCGGCTTCGACCCCTTTCCCTATTTAGGGCGGGGAAACTTGCCGATGTCGATTTTCACGTTGAACTTTTTGGATTGGTTCTTTGAGAGCGCCGGCCGGCGCGGCACCGCCAGCGGCGAGCCGCTATCCCTTGGTGTAAGCCGCCAAGGCGACCTCATGATCACGCCCAGAGGCGAAAAGATTTCCCTCGATCCCGGCGCCAACTATTTTGCCGGAACTTTTCTCCAGGGCATCTATCAACTGAGGCGGAGCGGCGAGAACCAGCTCTTCGCAGTCAATTTTCAGAACGCCAACGAATCGGACTTGCGCGCACCCGCGCCGATCGCAATGAAAGGCGCAACCCAGGGCGGCGGCGGCGCAGAGGCCTTCTTTTCTTACTGGCCTTACCTGCTCCTCGCCTCCCTGCTGGTGCTGATCATCGAGTGGTTTATCTTTCCGCGCATGGCGTCCTTGGGCGCACGGGTACGATCCGGCCGGGTTGCATGATTTTATGCCGCGACTGCTGAGCCAGATTGAGTTTTTGAAGCCGCTGTTTTTTTGGTTTCTGCTCCTCTTACCGCTTGTTTGGTTCCGCTTTCGCGACCGGCGCTTGGTTGTCATCATCAGCCGTACGCTAATTCTCCTGCTGCTTATCTTAAGCGGCGCCGATCCGCACTTTGCAACCAGTCAAGCGACCGAGGAGGGACGCATCTTCGCATATGATTTATCCCGCAGCATCGCTCCGGCCATGCGCCGTTGGATGGAAAAAGCGACTGAGGAGAGCCTCGTCCCGAAGCGTGGCGACCGGATTTTTGTCTTCGGCGCGGAAAGCGAAGAGGCGGCAGACTGGCGCGAACAGCTCAAGGGCGAGAATTCGCGGCAAGACTCGATCCGGCCCGAGAAGACGAGTCTAGAAAACCTTTTCACAAAACTCCTCGCCCTGCGGCCCGCGCCGCGAAACCTCTTTCTGTTCACCGACGGCTGGGAAACCCAGGGGAGCGTGGAGCGCTTGCTGCCGGCCATCGCCGCCGCCGGTCTCAAGATTTACCCGATGGTGCCGGCCGAGCCGCCGAGCATCGCCAACGTCGCGTTGACCAAACTCCTTGCCCCGAGCCATGCCAAGAGCGGCGAGGCGGTCAGTCTCAAAGTCGTTTTGGAGAATCAGAGCGACCGCGTGGTCGAAGGAACCTTGACGCTGAGCCGCAACGGCCAGACCTTTAGGACCGAATCGGTCAAGCTGAACCCCGGAAGCCAAATATTCACCTACCAGACCACGCTTTCCGAAGAACCGACCGCCACCTATCGAGCCAGCTTTACCGCCAGCCAGTCTGAGTCGGACCGCTACGCGGCCGACAACCACGCCGTCGCCTGGATCTCGGTCCACACCAAAGCCAAGATCTTACTGATAAACGGCCAACGAGGAGGCGGCCGTTATCTGGAAGATATTCTCAAGCGCCAGGGCTTCGAGGTTGCCTCGCGTAGCGCCGACTCGCCGCCCGCCCCCCCCGAATATAAGGTCGTCGTCTTTAACAACGTCGAGCGCGAAAAGTTTTCTCCGAGCTATCTCGCCGCCGTCGAGCGGCATGTGGCCGACGGCAACGGCTTTCTGATGCTCGGCGGCGAAGCGAGTTTTTCGCCGGGCGGGTACGCGCGCACCCCCATTGAAACTATCTTGCCCGTAGAACCGAAGGAGCCCAAGCGGGAGGAAAAGAACCGCGCGGTGGTGCTGGTCATCGACAAGTCCGGCAGCATGCGCGAAGAGAACCGCATTCTTTACGCCCAGGAAGCCGCCAAGGCGGTTGCCCGCCAGCTCAAGGACAACGATTCTCTCGGCATCGTCGGTTTCGACGTGAGCGCTTTCGTGCTCGTCCCCCTTGAGCCGGTCGGAAAATTGCGCCGGGTCATTGACGGTCAGATCGACCGTCTCAAGCCCGGTGGTCAAACTTACTTTCATCCCGCCCTAATAGAAGCCAAACGCCAGATCGAAAGATCCACCGCCGCTCGCAAGCATATCATCCTGCTCAGCGACGGCGAGACTCGCGGCAGCCAGGGTGAGTTGGTGGATCTGGTCGGCGCAATGAAGAACGAGATGAAGATTACCGTCTCAGCCGTCGCCATCGGCTTGGAAGCCGATATTCGGATTATGAAGCGGATCAGCCAGTACGGCGGCGGGTTGTTTCATCATGTCATCGACCCGACCACCCTGCCCCAGATCGTCCTGCAGCAGCTTCAGGACAACACTAAGGATGAGCCCAAGAGCGAAAGGGACCTAATTCCCGTTCAAGACCGGCGTTCGGAAGTGCTCGCGGGGCTAGGCGTCAAAGCTTATCCCGCGGTTTTGGGATTCATGGAAACCGAGCTGAAACGAGGCGCCCGCCTGGACCTGCTGATTCCCCGAGAAGATCGCAGCGTCCCGCTGCTGGCCTCCTGGCGCTATGGGCGGGGAAAGTCCATGGCCTTAACTATAGATATGGAGAGCCGTTGGAGCAAGAACTGGATTCCCTGGGGCAGCCTGCAAGCCTTCTGGGAGAAGGTCATGAATTGGCTGAGGCCTTTGGAAGAACCGATTCCGCTTCATGAAGCAAGGGTAAGCCTCTCAGGCAACCGACCGATATTAGAGTTATTCGCCTACGAGGAAGCGAGCGCCGCGAGCCGGTTCCGGTTTGCCATCCAAGGTAAGGGAGGTAAGACCGAAGGAGCTTTGAGCAAATTGGCTCCCGGCCACTACCAAGCGGCCCTACCGATCTTCTCTCCCGGAGACTTTCGCATAGAGCTTTTCGAGGAGCGCCAAGGCCACCGGATCACCCTGCCACCGATCGGCTACACGCTTCCTTACGAATTGTCGGCCGAACAACCGCGGCCAGAGTTCAATACCGGTCTACTTCTAAAGCTCGCCCAAGCCAGCGGCGGTGAAATCAATCCAAGATCGCCCGACTCATTAAAAAAACAAATTGTTACAAGGAGTTACGCGCCGACCAGACAAATTCTGATGATCCTCGCGCTGGCGCTCTTCCTCGCCGAGGTAGCCGCAAGAAAACTGTTATTTTCCGAGCCGGATTGATCTCTGCTTGAATCTGATTCAAGGGTCGATTTTAACGCGATTTTTTGTTTGACATGAGGAGGAAAACGGTTTAACTTCGCCAGAATTGCTCACCATGCACCCGAGGCATCTTCATAGGCACACCGCAAAGACTTTGCCCCTAACGGGCGGGCAAGTGTTATTGCTATTTTTTTTTAAGGGCCTAGCTTGGCTCCTGCTGCTCGCTACTTCGGTTTCGATCAGCCCGTCGAAGGCCCATGCCGTGAAGCAGGAGTCTATCGGTAAACGATCCCCCAATAACAAGGTACAAGCAGCGCCTGCGCGTAAGTCGGGCAACACACAAGCGCGTACGGCGTTGCTCAAGCAACCGAGCCCTCCTCCGATAGATCCGTTGGAAAAGCGAGATCTGGTAAAGTATCGAGTGCGAACCGGAGACAAATTACCCGATGTGTTAAAGCGAGTCTCCATATCACCGGCGGAAAAGCAGTTTTGGATTCGCGCGATTAAGCGCGACGTTGGTGTA
>JACPFE010000140.1 GCA_016183145.1 Deltaproteobacteria bacterium
GCTTGCCCGCGGGGCTCCACGCTAACCGGCTCCATGACGCTGCGTTAATCGGCGGCCATCCGTCGGCTGGGCTGTTCGCGGTCACGGTGGCGCTGCTCACGGGCCAAGCGATCGCCGCTGCGCCTTGGCCGCCGCTGCCCGGAGCAGCCGCCGGGCTGCTGGTCATTCCACTGCCGCTGCTTTTGTTTCGTCGCGGCCGGCGCTGGGGAGCTCTCGTCGTCGCCGCGGCGCTCGCCTTTTCGCTCGGCTACATGCGCCACCGCCAGTTGCTCCATCCGAGTTTTCCGCCCAATCACCTGCGGTCATTGTTGAAGGACGATTCGCGCTTCTATCTGGAAGGTTTGCTCCGGCGTGAGCCGGAGAGATTGCCGGGACGCAGCCGCTGGGTGGTTCGAGCGGAACGAATCTGGCACCCCACGGGGGCCGAAGAGATTTCCGGGAATATGATCGTCGGCGTCCGCTACCCTCGGCGCGAATGGCGTTACGGCGACAGGGTACGTTTTTGGCTGCAGCCGCAGGTCCCGCGCGACAGCGGCAACCCCGGCGGGTTCAATTATGCCGCGTATCTGGCGGACCGGGAGATTTATGTGACCGGGTTTCTCGACAACGATAACGAAGTCGAGTTGGTGGCGCGCCGGCCGGATGGGTTCGGCAACGCGGTCGAATCGTTGCGGCGGGAGATCCGCCGCTTCATCGAGCGCAACTTTTCCCACGACGGCGGCGCGCTCATGAAAGCGCTGGTCGTCGGCGACATGGGCGAGATTCCGAAGGAGACGCGAGACGATTTTACCGCCGCCGGCGTCAATCACGTGCTGTCGATCTCCGGCCTGCACGTCGGCATGCTGGGCTTGGTGGTATTCGCTTTGGTGCGCTACGGCCTGGGCTTCAGCACCTTTCTCTCGTTGCGCTGCAATCTCCTGAAAGTTGCGACCCTTTGTTCCTTCTTGGCCGTCGTGTTTTACACGGCCCTGGCCGGGGCCATGGTGCCGACGGTGCGCTCGGCGATCATGATCGGCGTCTACGAGCTGGCGGTGCTGCTTGATCGCGAAGAGGAGGTGCTCACGAGTTTGACGTTCGCCGCTCTGCTCATCGGCCTCTATTGGCCGGGCGTTATCACGGATATCTCGTTCCAGTTATCTTTTCTTGCGGTGCTGTTCATCGCCTGGGGTATGCGCAAAGTGCTTGACTGGTTTCCGGCGCGGCGACACGATGACCTGCCCCAGGAGCGGAATCGGTGGCAGGCGCCGCTGCGCCAGGCGGGACTGCATCTGGCCGTTCCATTGCTCGCCACCCTCGGCACCGGGCCGCTCATCGCCCACTACTTCGGCCATCTGTCACTCGCCGGTTTTCTATCGAACCCGCTGATTGTGCCGCTGGTCGGCTTCGTGGTCGTGCCGCTGGGATTACTCATCGGTTTTTTTTCGTTGAGCCTGCCCGCGGCTGGGGCTCCGTTCGTTTGGGTTGCGGACAAACTGGTGGAACTGACGGTCTGGCTGGTCCGGCTTTTCGCCAATCTACCGTTGGCGAATATCAGCGTGCCCGCGCCCAACCTCGCCGAAGTAGCGCTGCTCTATCTTTTTATCACCCTTCTGTTTCTGTTCAGGTCGAGCCGCTACGCTCTCGCCGCTGCGGCGCTCGTTTCGTTAGCGCTTGTCGCCGACGGTATTTACTGGTGGCGGGAGCGCTATGATCGCGACGAACTGCGCGTGACCCATCTCAGCGTCGGTCAAGGGGACGCCGCGGTGATCGAGTTTCCCGGTTCCAAGGTGATGGTTCTTGACGCCGGCGACACCGCCTTCGGCGACTTCGCCACCGGCGAAGCGATCGTCGCGCCATTTTTGCGCTCGCGCAAAATCCTCAGGGTCGATTACCTGCTGGTGAGCCAGCCGCGCATCGACCATTACGGCGGCATGCGCGCCCTGGTGAAAGAATTCGCGCCGGCGGAATTCTGGTCCGGACCGGCAAAGGGCAAGACGCGGCGCTTCGAAGACTTGGAGGAAGCGCTCGAGCAGGCGAAGATCCCGCGCATCGCGCTCAGCCACAGCGAGCCCTGCCGCGCCATCGACGGCGTGCAGGTTTGCGTCCTCTACGCGCCGCCGGAACGGGAAGAGGATGCGCCTGTGGTGCTGCGTTTGCAATTCGGCGGTTTATCCTACCTCTTCGCCGGGGACATCGACAAAAAGGACGAGCGCCTGCTGCAAAGCAAGGCGTCGGAGCTGCGCAGCGCCGTCGTCAAAGTGCCGCGCCACGGCAGCCCGACGGCCAGCTCGGAGGAATTCGTTTCGATGGTCCGGCCCCAACTGGCGATTGTTTCCACGGGAGGGCGCATCGCCGGCAGGCCGGCGCGAGAAGAGGTCAGAGAACGTTATCGCAGCGCGGGCGCTGAGATTTTACGCACGGATGAAGACGGCGCGATCATCGTCGAGAGCGACGGCAAAACGTTGCGCTATCAGGGATACAAAAGCGGCAAGGAAGGCATCTTGACGTTCCAGTGATTTTCGCAAAATGAGAGGAATGGGAGATCGCGCTATGTTCCTTCCCCCTTGGACGGGGGAAGAGCCTGCCCTGAGCGTGGTCGAAGGGTTAGGATAGGGGTGAAAGAAGCAGTTGACGTCGGCTACTCACCCCCCACCTTTTTCCTCCCCCGTCGAGGGGGAGGAAAGAAACCGGGCTTCGGAATCGATTTCCGATCGGCGGTTACCCTAAGGCTTTCAGTTCCTCGATGTAGTCCTTGAACCCGGCGACGATGTCAAATTCCGGCGTCCAGCCGAGCACCTGTTTGGCCTTTTCGATTACCATCGGCTGCTTAGCGGGGCGGGGCCGCTGGCCGGGGATCAATTCCACCTGCAGTTTGGGCAAGAGTTTCTCCGCGGTCGCGACCAAGTCATCGAACTTGATGATGACGCCCGTCCCAATGTTCAACGTGACCGGTTCTCTTAACGGAGTCGTGACAGCTTTGTCGAGGGCGCGGCCGAGATCCTTATAATAGACGTATTCGAAGTCGCGCGCCGATTCCTGCGGTATTTTGGCGACGCCGCCTTTGATGCCGGTCTGGAGCATGTTCTGGACCATTTCTCCGCCGCCAGAACCGCCGGCGAAGTGGCCGACGCCATAAACGTTGGCGAGACGCAGGACGATCAACTCGAAGCCGAACATGCGCTGATAGGCCTCGACCATCAGCTCTTTGGCGACCTTGGAGTTGCCGTAAGCCTCACCCGGCCCGCGGCGAAAACCTTCGTCGATGGGATTCGGTTCGCCCTGACGCCGGTCGTAAACACCGAAGGTGCTGATCTGCACGAGCCGCTTCACTCCGGTGAGGCGCACGGCCTCGGCGACGTTGATCGTGCCCATGACGTTGATCTGTAAACCGGTGTAGATCGGATTGCCGACCTTCCCGCCGATCAAGCCGGCGGTGTGGATGACGGTGTCGCATTTGAATTTCTGGACGGTTTCAATGAGCGCCGGCAGGTCGCGCACGTCGCGTTGAACCACTGTAACGTTGGCGCTGCCAAGCTTGTGCGCTAAAAAATCCTTTCTCGGCGCGACGTCGTAGAAGACGATGTTCTCCCCGCGCTTGAGCGCGTGCTGCGCGTAGGAGGTGCCAACTAGGCCCAATCCGGTAATTAGGGTTGTTGCCATAATCATTCCTTTCGTTTCATGGGTTCATCTCCCCATTACGTCACAGCAGTGCAAATGTCCAGGTCCGCCGGCCAATCGCCGTTCGCGCCTACCGCCGGAGCGCGCCATTTGCAATCGGTGGCTCGGTCATTGTATAGCGCGGCTGAGGATCGAATGCGTTCGCCCTTATTATCAACGAATGGAGTCACCGATTACATTGCCCGCGTAGCCGAATATTTTCATTCGCGCCTGGCGCCTTCCCTGGTCGAGGCCTATAAACTCGGCAGCCTCGCCCACGGCGGCTTCAGCAAAATTTACAGCGACATCGACGTGGGGCTGCTGCTGAATTGTGCTGAACCTCCATCAGCAATGCCTGCGCTCATCGCGGAAGCAAAAACTTTGGACGCCGAGTACGGCAAGAAACTTTCCGTTTTTTGGGGCAATCCCGAATTTACCTGGGGCCGCCTGCCGTTCATTGACCGGCTTGACTTGCTCGATCACGGAGTGCCGTTGTTGCACGGTGTCAAGCCAAGTTTTCGCCGTCCGACCAAAGACGAGATTCACCAGGAACAAATCCAAAGCATCGAGCGAAGCTGGAAATCGCGACTGCCGGAGCTCAGCCGCCTGCCAAAGCTCGAACCCAAAGACCGCAAACCCTACATCCGCGCCATCCTCTACGCCGCGCGCCTGATCTACACCTGGGACAACCTTTCCGTCGACTCCAACGACCGCGCCGTCGAATATCTGCACCAAGTCCAACCGCCCGGCCTCGATCTCAAACCGGTCGACCTGGCGCTGGCTTGCCGTAATGAAATATGCACGGCGGAAGATGTATTTGCTCTGCATACGGATCTCAACCGCCAGTGCGAAAGCACGCTCAGTTATATTTCTGTTAACCGCATCTGAGTGGCGCGAATAGGATTTCACTGAAGCGTCGATCTTTTCAGTCCCAAACCGACGGGAATAATGTTCAGCCGCAAAAGGTGCGGCGAAAAGGCGACCGGGTTTTTGCAGGGAGATGATGGGGAGATGATACGATGATACGGAGACGCTTGACTTCCTTCACGCGGCTTTGGACTTCAATTTATTCGTACACTCTTTCGGCTGGCCGAGCTTGGCTTCCTTCCAGCTCATGAAGCCTTTGCGCATGTAGTCGGGGTCGAGTTCCAGATGTTCGCATATGATATTGAAGGAAAAAAACGAGGGGCTGTCGGTTTCTAAGATCCATGCTTCGGCGGCGTCGAACAATCCCTTTCCTTTTTTGTCGGTTGCCAGGATGTATTTTTGAAAATCCTCGATGGCGTTTTCGAGTATGGCCAGCATCAGCCTTTTCTCGCCGTCGCAGATGACCTGCTTGGAAAGCTTCTCCAGGATACCATCGTCCGAGGGGTCGATGACGTTCCAGGTTAAGGTCATAAGAATTGCTTCTCCAAGCTCATTTTGAGCGCGCTGGCCGTGTGTCCGGCCGCGTCGAACGGCTGGCGGTGCTTAAACGCAAGGGGCGAGCCGCGGGAGATGAGACCCAAGGGCCGAACTTCTGGGAAGTAATATGGACCGGCGATGACAACGAATTTGGGTAAAGTTGCCCGTTGGCGAAGTCACGATTGGTTGATCGGGCCGTGGTGGGTATCGGCGCTTGGCGCCTCCACCCACCCTACAATTTAGCTCGACGTGCTTGTGCTTCGGTCCCCCGCAGCTTACTACGGGGTAGTTCATTCTCGGTGGGCCGATTGTAATCGGAATGGCATTGAGCTAAACGCGTTGATGGTTGGCAACAGCGGGACGAGTTGTCTATAATTCTGGGCGGGATGGCAAACCTTTACTACAACGATCGATTGATCATCGCCTTCGCATCGCAGAACCAAAGCGACAAGCAGTGGACTGGGGGAGCCGAGATTACTTGGAAGCACGACGGCCAGCGGCGCTCGCACAGCATCGGCGGCCTCACCGATCGCTTCAAGGCCAGCGAGGACGCAGAAAGGTATGTTATCAATCTCGCCAAAGCGTGGATTGACAGGAATCCGTAAATTGGAGGGAGTAAGGGGTAAGGAGTAAGAAGTGGAGAGTCGAGACGACTTCCATAGACATTGCGATTGTGCAACGCCATTGAAATGTGACCGGGGAAGTAGGCAATATAGGAAACCGAGGAAAGAATCTCATCGGAAATCGCCTCGCTGAGAAAGGCGTCGTAACGTTCGGCTAAGTCTGGATCTTTTGGCGATGCAGATTTGTTACCGTCGATATTTCCGCATCCGCGGAGAAAGCTATCCGCCATGAGCTATAACGCGTGGTTTCAGTGCATCAAAGGCTGTCCGGGGCAGTATAGCCTGCTGGAGATTATTTACCGCTGTCCCAAGTGCGGCGATTTACTCGAAGTGCACCACGACACCGATGCCCTCAAGACCCGGGCGGCGGCGGCGTGGGTCAAGCTCTTCGACGATCGCTTGCGCCAGAATTCCTACCCCTATGGCTCGGGCGTGTGGGCGAAAAAAGAATGGGTCGTGCCATTTATCGACAATGAAAATATCGTGTCCACCTGCGAGGGCAACACCAATCTTTTCTGGGCGAATCGTTACGGTAAACAGCTTCACGTGGAGGATCTCTGGGTGAAGCAATGCGGCAATTCGCACACCGGCTCGTTCAAAGACCTGGGCATGACGGTTCTGGTGTCGGTAGTCAATCAGATGATCGCCAATGGCGAGCCGATCGATGCCGTGGCCTGCGCGTCGACGGGCGATACTTCAGCAGCTCTGGCCGCCTACGGAGCGGCTGCGGGAATTCCTACCGTGGTCTTTTTGCCGCGCGATAAGGTGTCGCCGGCGCAACTGGTGCAGCCGCTGGCCAACGGCGCGCTAGTGCTATCCCTAGACACTGACTTCGACGGCTGCATGGCGGCGGTGCAAGAAGTGACCAAGCACAAGCATATTTATCTCGCCAATTCGATGAACAGTTTGCGCATCGAAGGACAGAAAACCATTTCCGTCGAGATTGTCCAGCAGTTCGACTGGGAAGTGCCGGATTGGGTGATCTTGCCTGGTGGTAATCTTGGCAACGTCAGCGCCCTCGCCAAGGGCTTTTTAATGATGTACGACCTCGGCATGATTTCGAAACTGCCGCGCCTTTGCGTCGCACAAGCGGAGAACGCCAATCCGCTTTACTTGTCGTATTTAAAAAATTTCGCTCACTTCGAGCCGGTGACGGCGCGCAAGACTCTGGCGAGCGCAATTCAAATCGGCAATCCGGTGAGCGTGCGCAAGGCGATCGCCGCGCTGCAACGCTTCAACGGCGTGGTCGAGCAGGCATCGGAATCGGAGTTGGCCGAAGAGGTGGCGCGGGCCGACCGCACCGGCATGTTCAATTGCCCGCATACCGGCGTCGCTCTGGCGGCGCTGCGAAAGCTGGTCGAACGCAAAGTGATTCACGGCCACGAACGCGTGGTGGTGATCTCGACGGCCAACGGTCTTAAGTTCGCCGACCAGAAGATCGCTTATCACGTCGGCAGGCTTCCCGGCATCCAGGGAACTCAGCAGAATCGCCCGGTCGAAATTGCCGCCGACCCGAGAGTCATCAGCGAAACCATTTCGCGTTACGTCGAGCGCACGCGGCTCCTAGAGAACTGATGAGCGACCGCCAGCCTAAAGACGAGGACGCCGCCGGCGAGCCAGCGCGGGAGAGCGCCAAGCGCTTTGGGGTGACCGGCGCCGACGGCAAGCCGCTCGGCTTCAGCACGCTCGCCGTGCACGGCGGGGAACCACGGCCCAAGCTCGGCAATGCTCTGGCGACGCCGATCGTGCAGACGGCGACCTACACCTTCGGCGACACCCGGGAGCTGCACGATCATTTTCAACAACGCATCGAGCGCGAGGAGTACGGGCGCTACGGTAATCCGACCCAGCGGATCGCAGAGCAAAAGCTTGCGGCGCTGGAAGGGGCGGAAGCGTGCCTGCTTTTCTCCAGCGGCATGGCGGCGGTCACGACGGCGCTGTACGCCGTCTTGTCGCATAACTCGCACGTAGTGGTCACCGATGACTCCTACCGGCGCACCCGGCAGTTTCTAACCCAGACGCTGCACCGTTATGGCATCGAGGTTTCAGTGGTGCCGGCGGGAGACTATGAAGCAATTGAGGAGGCGATCCGGCCGACGACCCGTCTGCTCGTCAGCGAGTCGCCCACCAATCCCTACAACCGGATCGTCGATCTCGAACGCTTCACCGATCTCGGGCGGCGCCATCGGATCAAGACTCTCATCGACGCGACCTTTGCAACGCCGTTCAACCAGCGGCCGCTGGAGTTCGGTATCGATATCGTGCTGCATTCGGCGACCAAATACCTCGGCGGACACAACGATCTGCTCGCGGGCGCGATTTTGGGCTCCGCCGAGTTGGTGGACGGTATTCGCTCGTTGCAGGCGATCACCGGGGCGATCATCGATCCGCTGGCCGCCTACTTGCTCGTGCGCGGTCTGAAGACCTTTGCGCTGCGCATCGCGCGGCAAAACGCCAATGCCCAAGCGCTGGCGGAGTTCTTGGCGGCGCATCCCAAAGTCACCGCCGTGCACTATGCCGGCTTGCCGAGTCATCCCCAGCATGAGATCGCCCGCCGTCAAATGCGCGGTTTCGGCGGTGTGGTGTCCTTTGAAATCGCCGGCGATCTGGAAACAACTTCCAGGGTGGTCGATGCCTGCCGCATCCCGCAGATCGCGCCGTCATTGGGAGGGGTTGAAAGCCTGATCGAGCAGCCGGCGCTGATGAGCTTCTACGAGCTTACCACCGAAGAGCGGCTGATGGTCGGCATCAAGGACAATTTAATCCGCTACTCCGTCGGCATCGAAGACACCGCCGACCTCATCGCCGATCTCGCCGCCGCGCTGGAACGGGCCTAGCACGCCGATTACAGCCTTCCTCTTCTTGGGCGACAGGGTAACTGCAAAGCAAGACAATATTGTCATTGGACCGGGCTCAAGGGTTGCCGGGGTCTACTTAATTGTCCAGTTTTCCTTCCCTTTTGAGAACATCCCGTCAGGGCACGTCGCTTGCTTATGGAAGATTCGATCCGCACAGTCAAGGAGAGCACCGATGACAAAGAGTCTTTCTTTGGTCATGTTGTCGTTTGCAGTTTTCGGATGCGCGACGCTATCGGACTCGCCCGAAACGCCGACTGCAGCCAATCCCGATACCCAGATCACCGGCGCGCAATCGGATAATGTTCCAATGAACACCGGCACCCAACTCGATATCGCCGGGGTTCACGATCGCAAACAATCCTCGTCGGATACACTCAGTGCTGATGAAGTCCGGCAAGTTCAGACGTTGCTCAAGACGGTGGGTTTTGATCCGGGGCGAATCGACGGCGCCTTCGGTCCGAAAACCAAGATGGCTCTCTTGGGTTTGCGGTCCAGTTGCTCCGGTTTGAATGATCTTCTGCAGGGAGTTGATCTGGAGAAGATCGCGCCCGCGATAGAATCTTCGGGAGTCAATCGAAACAACGCGGCGAGGACGATGCTGAGAAAAGAAGAAATTCGCGTTATCCAGGTGCGTTTGAAAGATGCTGGTTTTGATCCCGGCACGGTCGATGGAATCTCGGGTCCCAATACTCGAGCGGCGGTCGCGCGGTTTCGTGCGGGCTGTGGCGCTGTTAAGACCATGCCACCCGCTGTGCTTGAGGCGGCGCGGTCAATGGAGCCGGACGACATTAGCGGCGCCACGATGGGAAGAGACGACATAATGACCGTTGCGACCCCAGGTGGTGGTGCGGGCTCTTCGGAGTCTGGTAGCTTTACCTCAGCGGCGACCAAGGACTCCAGCTCCGGTAGGACGCGGCGCCCGCATTGAACCGGACTTGTAGCCAACCGGCCATCCCTGCCATGATTCGCGTCACCGGATTATCTGCCGGCATTCACCTGCCCCACGAAACGATCGTCGAAGAATTGAGAGGGCAGCGCCTTCTTGGCTTCCGGGATGGAGTCGGACAAGAAATCCAGGATTCCCGGAATCCCCGGCTCAGAGGGAGCGGTCTTCGGATATGACTGTTCGCAAGCGTTTTCGGCGCGCGCCTCGCGTGGTGGAACTTGTTCGACCTTTGCGCCGGCGTGTTGGTGGTGGCCGACCGTTCCTCATATGCACGGCCTACAGTGATACGTAGGTTTTTACCTACGGGATCATCGTTGTCGTGATTCGTCTTTAAGATGCGCTTGTGGCACGACTGGTGACCCGGTGCGGCTGATCATACCTTTTTTACCCCGCGTTTCGGCACAGTCGCGCAGAAGTTCTAGGGAGCAGTTTTCCACTTAGACCAACAACTTACGGGGAATTTGTTGAGCGGGAACAAATCTGTTCGGTCAATTATATTTCAAACCTCCTCAGCAGGGCTGAGAACGCCAAGCGGGCGCCAAGAGATGCTTTCTGCTCACATGGCACTCATGTTGCTCAAGTGTGAGCGCGCAATTGTAAATTTGCTTTAGCGTTTCCGAATTTCTGAGCGGTGTCAATTTACGGCGATCGCGAGACGTATTAGGAACAGAGGAGGCATTGCGTGATCACTGATTACCTAGAGTGGAAAGTACCGGAGGGATATATCGTTTAGGTAGTTTTTTAACCGTCAAGGGCAAACCACACGAAAGAGTGGGACGCAAAGCTTCTGGCCTAAGTCTCGGAACGAGATACGGCAGCAGAGCCGCCGGTAAGTTGCACTAACCTTCGATGGACGTGCGCATGTCGGTTTAGGGTTGCGTCCCTCGGGGGTATAGGGCATGTTTGAATCGAGATCGTTTACAAAAGCATTCGCACTTTCTCTACTGTTCACCATTCTCGCGGCTCTCAGCTCGCAAGTGGAAGCCATCGCAGCGCAGCTGACCCTGAGCTGGACTGATAATTCTACTACGGAAGACGGTTTCAGGATCGAACGAAGGCTGGGAAGCAGCACGGCGTTCGTGCCGATTGCTACGGTTGCCGCGAATGTGACCTCCTATACGGATGGAGCTTTGCTGGATGCAACGACGTACTGTTACCGAGTGCAGGCGTTCAACGCGGCGGGGAGTTCTGGATATTCAAATGAACAGTGCGCGACGACAGCCGCCGCGACGACCAGTTTTACGCTCACGGTGAACAAGAGCGGGACGGGTACCGGCACGGTAACGGGGACGGGGATCAACTGCGGGGCGGACTGCACTGAGGTCTTGGCCAGCGGCACGTCGGTGGCGCTGACGGCGACGGCGGCCAGCGGTTCTAGCTTTGCCGGCTGGTCGGGCACGGGTTGCAGCACCGGCACGGTCACGCTCAACGGGAACATCACCTGCACCGCCACCTTCAATCTGAATACTTTTACGCTCACCGTGGCGAAGAGCGGTACGGGTAGCGGCACGGTGACGGGCACGGGGATCAACTGCGGGGCGGACTGCACTGAGGTCTTGGCCAGCGGCACGTCGGTGGCGCTGACGGCGA
>JACPFE010000034.1 GCA_016183145.1 Deltaproteobacteria bacterium
GCACCCGTTGCATGAAGGCGCAGATCTGCTTGGCCATGTTGGCTTCCGCCTGCGGAAACTTCGTGGTGATGATCTCATATTCCTTTTCAAAAGTCGGATATTCGATCCAGTGGTAGAGGCAGCGGCGCTTGAGCGCGTCGTGGATTTCCCGCGTGCGGTTCGACGTCAAGAAAACATAGGGCCGATGTTTGGCGCTGATCGTGCCGATTTCGGGAATCGTAATTTGAAAATCCGATAGGACTTCCAACAGAAAGGCCTCGAATTCCATGTCGGCGCGGTCGATCTCGTCGATCAGAAGCACCGGCGGGTTGGCGCCGTCGCTTTGAATCGCCTCTAGTAATGGGCGCTTGATCAGATAGTCCTGGGTAAAGATTTCCGTTTCCACGGCCTCCCGGTCGCCGTGCTCGACCTCTTCCAGCTTGATGCGCAGCATCTGCTTAGGATAGTTCCATTCGTAAAGCGCCGTGTTCGCGTCCAAACCTTCGTAGCACTGGAGCCGGATAAGCTTGGCGTCTAATACTTTGGCGAGAACTTTAGCGATTTCGGTCTTGCCCACCCCGGCCTCGCCTTCCAAAAGTAACGGCTTGCCCATGACCAGGGAAAGATAAACCACGGTCGCCAGCGCGCGGTCGCAGACGTACTGTTCCTTGCGCAGGATCTCCTGTACTTTTTCAATCGTAAGCTGTTTTGGATTCACACGTGCCTCTCTCGCTTAAAATCTTCTACCCAGGCGTCGGGCGACGATGACGTCCATATCGCCAAATACCTTGTAAATCGCGTCAACCTCTCCACGCCACTGGCTTGGGACTCTCCACAAGTCGTGTAACGATACCCTCTTTCCTTACCTTCTTTCCTTTCGGCGATCAACGTCAGAGTATTTCTGCCAGCCGTCGCTCGAATGGTCACCTGAGGATCATTCCGGTGACCTAATTCATCATAACAGAGCGCCGGAACTTATGAAAATCTCAAGGCCGCCGTGGAAGGTCGACCCTTGGGAGTAATGAAACGATTTAATTGGGCGGAAATTTGGCCGGAATCCCCGCGTGGGGTCCGGCACCAGACCGACCGGTACGATCACCGGCGCGCGACAAACGCCTGCTCAAGCTTCTCCGAGGATTTGAGCTTCTTTTGCAAATCGAATGCCTCTTGCCGGCTGGCGAGCTCACCCACCTGGACTCTGTGCCAGTTCTTGCCGCCGACATCGGCCGCGATCACATGCGCATCGTACCCCTTGTCCCGTAGTTTTGTTGCCAAGCGATCGGCGTCTTTCGCTTGCGCCAACGAGGCGACTTGAACGACCCACACCCGCGTGACCTTAGTCGGAAGGGTAACCGATTTGTCCGTTTGAACGCGCGCGATGCTCGGCGTTTCAATTCTCTCGGACGAAGTTTCAGAGGCTTGCGCAGCACCGATGGGATTTTCGCCCTTGGCCGATTCAATCACCGCTTCAATGGCAACCAGCGCCGCTTCCAGGTCGCCTTGAGTTTCGGCGGGCGGCAGCAAATCGTCACGGCCAACGGCACTTTCAATGAGCGGCGCAGCGGGCGCAACAGAGGGATTCAGCGGGCCGAAATAGGTTCCTGGCCGGGCTGGAGCCGTTACGGGCGGCGGCTGAGGCTCCACGGCCGGAGGCGTCGTCGGCAAGGCGGGCATGGGCGGCTCTCGCCTTAGCCTTTTCATCTTTTCCATTTCTATTTCCCGGTCCCGACGTATCCTTTCCAGTTCGTTTCTTATTGACGAGATTTTGTTCTTGAACTCTTCCGTCACGATTTGAGATTCTTCCCGATTACGAATCACGTGCGGCGTGATCAACATGATAAGTTCGGTGCGTTTACTTTCGTCCGTCGTCGTACCGAAAAATCGGCCGACCACGGGTAGATTCATCAAGTACGGAATCCCCGATCGAGTCTTGCTTTTGCGCTCGCCGATGAGACCCCCGATAACCAACGTTTCCCCATCATGAACTACTGCCGTGGTTTCCGCGTCCTGAGTGTTGAAGGACGGAAAGGTTTCCCCCGATGCACCAATGGGTACATCATCCCCGCGCGCGCTCACCTCAGCCTTAACTTGCAGGTTTACCAGGCCCTTGGAATTCACCTGCGGAATGATCGTTAGAATTCTTCCGGTATTGCGATATTGAATCGTTGTACTGGAAGAAACACCCGCTGTTCCCGAAGTACTCTGTCCAGTGGGTCTCGGCTCTTCCGTACCGACCTGGAACTCCACCCCCAAATCCGCTCAATCCCGTTGCGGCGGCGCTTGGAAACAGATCTCCAAGACTCCTTATGGCGCCGGCTGAGCCGAATTTCTGCCCGAAAATATTGCTCGGGTTCCTTCTGAGAATCTCGTAGTCAACGCCGAGGGATTCCGAATCGCTAAGATCGACCTGCAACACCATGGCTTCGATCAGTACCTGGCGCGGAACCGCATCGAGCTCCTTGAGAATATTTTTGACGTTCTGAAACTCTTGCGCCGTGCCGAAGATGATCAGAGAATTGGTCGCGGGGTCGGCCACGATGCGGAGCTGGTCTTCGGGTTTCGCCCCGGGAGCTGGAGGCGTAGGCGGTCTTGCCACACCGGGAGTAGGCGGCGCTATCGGGGTTGGAGCCACGGGTGCGGCCGGTTGCCCTGGCACTGGAACGGCAGCATAAGCTCCGCCATACGCCTGAAACTGAGCGCTCACCAAGCCGGAAAGGGCTAACAAAAAGAAGAATAAAGTGATCGCTCGCGTTTTCATTGGTACGGACCCTGCGGCGTAAAAGGACCACCGGTTGTGCCAGGTTGACCCATTCCACCAGGTCGGCCGAGTCCGCCGCTTGGGGTTGTTCCGCTGGTGGCGCCTCGGTGCAAACTCTGCAAAGTTTGAGACGGCCCTCTGCCGCCACCGGTCAATGCGTGGCCGAAAGCTTGGTTCAATACGTCGGCCAGTTCCGTTGCTTTGCCGTTCTCGACGGGATAAATAAAAATTCTTCGCCCCGGCCCTTCCGCGACAACATCGATCCGTTCGAGCCAGCGTCTGGCGTAAGTCCACGCCGCCTCGCTGTGGCTGATGACCAACAATTGATTGATCCTTGGAAGGGGGATGAATTGAGCCGCAAAGTTTTCCGCCTGGGGCGCCGAGGCGGCAAACGATTGCATGATCTTAGTCATTTCCTGCGCCAGCTCTTCGGCGCTCGCCACTTTGGGCTGGTAGATCTCCATGCGCGTGCCAGCGAAGACCTGAACGTCGATCAGGTCGGCGATCTCCATGAGGCGCTGAATGTTCGACGGCAGGTCCATGATGATCAAAAAATTGCCGCGCGGATAATCGACGATCTCGCCACCCGGTTGGAGAAACGGCGTGAGCACCTTTTTCATCTCCGCTACGGAGAAGAAGCGCACGGGCACGACCTGGAGAGCGAAACTATCCTCTTTGCTCTGGCCCACCGGGCGCGCCGAGCCTTTGCCGTCCTTGATGGTCATGATGCGATAGAGATTTCCGGTCCTCACCGCCACCGCGCCATTCATACGCAGAATCTGGTGAAAGATCGGCATCAGGTCATCGGGCTTCAATGGTTCGGCGCTATTGATGGTGACCATGCCTTTGACCTCAGGATCGATGGTGTACGTGAGCCGGAGATGCTGGGCGATAATATGTATGATTTCGATCAAATCGGCTCGATTAAAATTGAGCGAGACCATGCCCGCACCGGAAACCGAAGGCGTCGGCAGCAATCTGCGCTGCGGCGGCACGGGTGCCGGTGACTCCCCAGGGGCGGATCCGGCCTGGTCAGCCGCTGCAGTTTCCGGCCGCGGCCGGGCGGGAGCCTGCCGAGTGATCGGTGGCTGCGGGATCACACGCGGAGCGGGCGGCGCAGGCGGGCTTTTTGATGGGTCCGGCACAGGGGCTGGCTGCGCTGGCACTGGCGCCGCCTGAGTCAGCTCAGAACTCTCTTGCGCAGCAATCGCCAGTGATAATCCAGCCAATTGCAGCAAGATCAAAAATAGGGTGAAGACCCTAGTCCACATTGGACCTCCAGCGATCATGAGCTTGTGTCCGCACCGGCGCCCCGCGGCGTCGGTTGTCGGCGCGGCAAGGCCGGTATCACTCTTGGCGCAACCGGAGACGGTGGACGGATTTGGCCTGCGGGAGCGGGGCCTGTGGTCGCCGGACGCGGCGGTTCAACCTTTCGAAAGTAATCCAAGACAAGCTCCACCCGCGACGCTCCCCTGCTGAACACGACTCGCTTATCCTCGACCTCGGACAGATTGAAGCCTTCAACTACGTCGCCCTGCTTGATTCGCATCGGACCCGCCGATTGCCCGGCTTTTCCGGGTACTGCCGGTGCGGCTACCCCATCCTGCAAGACTGCTAGTCGATTATTCCCAATGATCGCCGTGCCCAGTAAAATCATTCCACGAATTCTTTGAAACGCCTTGGAATTTTCCTCGGATTCTCTAGTCAACCCGGCTCCTCGCTCCGGGTCGAAAAGATTCTTGCTGATGATAATCTCCGTGTTGATCGATCGTTGCGCGCTGGCATCAGGTGCAGATTTTTCGACGGCCGCCGGTGACTTAGTCTGTCCAGGGCTGGGCAAATTCCATGGGCCACGTTTCCAAAGCCAATAAATTTCCCATACGGCCAACCCCAGAACCGTCACAAGTAAGACGCTAAAGATCGAAGATCGTGTGAGAATTGGAGAAACCCTCCACAGTGGCCTGGTGCCTCAAAAGAGTTATAATCTACTGCGATTTGCCGCTCACGTCAAACTAAAAAACGCAACCGAATGACCTTGTTATAGATGTCACAACAGGCCCCCGTTTTGCCGCCTGCGGCGAGACTCTTAACTTTCAGCGCATAAATAGTCGGCGCGCCAAGGGGGAAAACGTTGTGTAAATCGTTTGAAAATCTCCAGTGCTCGTCTGTAAGTCATGAAAATAGCTATCGAAACACTTCAATGGCCTCAGGCCACGAATGTCCGACGCCAGGCCAGAAAAACAAAAAGTGTGAGTCAGACTGATCCTTATCGCTTGGTTCGGGCCGAATTTGCCGGAGGCGGAGGTCAGCCGATTGAGCGCGTCGTAGGCAAAGCTCCGGCTGGCGGTAAAGATATTGTCGGTGATGGCGGTGACGTAGAAAGGAAAGGGAAAGGGGTCGGAAAGGGGTCAAATCTTTTGTTGAGCGTCATGACATCGTAGACTGTCCGACAAACCGTATTTCATCGGAAGCAAGACATGTGAGGGAGGTCTAACAAATGCCAACAACTCGCAACAAGCGTTCGGCCTCTTGTCGGGTTACATACATCCAGGCGATCTCCTGAGCGTACTGGAGGATGCGAGCTTGAACCGTTTTGTATTCCGCGGGTGGCGGCATGGGCGACGACTGTAACGCGTTAAACCGGACTCTGTGGAGGTTCGAGTGCCTTGCCTGCAGCCGCAGCGATCTGTTGCGCTATAATTTTCTGAGCGGGCTTATCCGCCGGCCAGCCAGTCACATTGGCGTGGTTCGGGTTGTTTGACAAAGGCACCGCAACTACACGCAGTTCGTGCCGTTGAAAGACAGATACCTGGAGATCGGCGCGACCGTGTAGCTTTTTCCTAGTCTGCCGCGCAACGTCGTGACCGATTTGCCACAGCTGAGTTTGAGAGAGCTGAAGATGGCGAGTTACGGATAGGTCGGTATGTGGATGTGGTATGAACGCATCCTGCTTAACCGTCCGATCATGTCGAAGATGACTTTGCTTGAGTATGAATCGGGCAGCCCGTTCATTGACTTCTATGGCTGGTACTACTGTCTCCCCATCGCTCATGCAGCCATGACCCGATGGATCAGATCCACGATCGCCTTGGGAGCCTCTCCAAAAAACGGCTCAGTCCCGTAGGCTTTGCTGTCTCCCAATAAAGCCGCATAGTGCAACTCACCTTCCGGACTCACACTCACAGAAAGAGTTCTCCTCGGTGTGCAGTACCATTCCAGCGTAATGTGACCGTCCGGTTCAGCACCGAAAGAAGGAACCGGTGTGCTCAAAGGCAAGGCCTCAAGAACTTCATACGTTAGCCGGTAGGCGTCTTCTGTAACAGGCAAGGCGTCGTACCCGTCCCAGTTCGGCTCGAGGCATTCCTCATAAACTTGGGATAGGTCGTCAAATGCACCCTTGCCACGCAGTCCGAGCGTAATCGATTCCTGCAAGTGGCGGCGACCCCAAAGAGCCTGCTCGGAAACAAAGCGGGCTGTGTCGCTGGTCGCACGTGAACTCGACGGTCCGAAGGACATGAGGACTGACGGTAGCATTTCAAGCATTATCGGAACCTTTCCAGCGCTTTCTTAGTGACACTGCCAAAGAATGCCTTGTTTTTCAACCAACGCATTTCTAACAGTCGGTGAACGAGTTTCGCTTCGTCCAGTTCAAATTCTTGATCCGTGAACACATCAATGTCGAGGATCACGCCCACGCCTGCTCCTCCATTTCCCGTTGATGGCTGTATCGTCCGAATCAGATTGATGCCGTACGGATGTCCGGGCACGGCTAGCCTGTCGTGATGCATAAAGCCATGGAATGGTAGCTCCATGCCAAAGGGCGATGTTGGCGCCGGTTGGATGTAGTCTTCAAAGCGCAGCTCACCAGGAGGAAGTTGAAGACGGTTGATGAACCGGACGCCGATCCGATGAATCGCCATTGGTTGCGCAAGTTCTCGAAAGATGTTCCAGAGTCTCAGCCCTTCCCCGGAAAATTGCTTCCACTCGGTATAGGGCTCCAGTCGGCTAAACACGAAGCCATCACGGTTAAACTGCGCGATATGCTTCTCATCGGAGGAGCGGAATCGTACCCCTTTCCAACCAACGTCCCGGACTAACTGGCTAGGGGGTTTCCCGGGTTCGAGCTTGACCTCACCGTGGAACTGTCGCTGCGAATCGAGAAAGCCGTAAGCTTCCAAACTGGGTTCAAGACGCGAACGGACGGAAGACTCTGCCAATTTCTGAGCGGCACGTGCCCGAATGTCAATGACGGCCTCAACGATCGGCGCGTGAGGCAAATGCTCAAAACTCTCGTCGGTTTTGATTTCCACTAATGCTGGCGTGCTCACAGGGGTCTATTCTAGTCGGAATTCGCACGAATTGAAAAGGGGGCCGGACTGGCTGGGCTTTTGTCAGACGCAATGTCGTTCTGAAGGTCTCCCTTATCCTGGTCAGCCTGCTCAGCTTTTGACGACAACACGGGAACGAGATGATCAGGCCTGATATTTGCTATTTGGGCTCATTGTCTGCGAACGAAAATAACAGCGCTTAGCGTTGGTCGGCCTCGGAAATGTCACGCCTGGGTAGTGGTTCAGTTTGATTTCAACGCCGCATCGATGTAGGGGCAGGCCTACGTGCCTGCCCTCCGAACGGGCAACCACATAGGGTTGCCCCTACAAATTTTGGCGAAACTGAACCACTACCCACGCCCGTTTCCCCACCGTCGCGTCGAAGAGCGGCGCGCTACGGAGACCTACTCAGCGCCACTCTTGCTTTTGGCGGCGGGGGCTTCGGTTTTCGCGGGCGCCGGAGCCTGGGCGCGGGCGTAGCCGGCGACGGTGAGGCTGACGCGGAGATTTTGAATCGCGACCTGGGGGGCGACCCGCGGCTGAGGAACTCCCACCGGCCGAAACAGCGAGCGCACGTTGATCTCATCCACGACCAGCAACTTTGGCGAGGTATCGATCGCTCTCACGAGGTTGGCGATCTGATCGATCTGGCCGCCGATCTCCATCTGAATGGCGATCTTAGCGAACGATCCCACCGTCTCCGGATTAAGCACTCTCGTGGTAATGACCTGCGTGCCTCCTTTGACGGCCAAATTTTGCACCGTGTCTTGCAGGTCCGAGGCGCTGACCGACGGCGTATCGCCGGTTATCAGTTTGGGCTCCCGGGCTTTGATCTCATTGCGCGCGGCTTCGAGGCCGAAGGCAAACTCGTCTTTGCGGGCGAGATAGCGCAGGTTCTTTTCCAGCAGTTGAGGCTGCAATTCGAGTTGGCTTTTCACCCATTCGCGCCGCTCAAGATAGGGTCCGACGACAAACTGCCGCGCCAGGAGAATGATCAGGATCGCGAGGGTCGCGCCCACCAGTCCTCGCTCCCTGCGCGAGAGTCTTTCCCAAAAACGCTTCATGGCTTCGCAGTCTTCTCAGTCGGCTTTACCGCTTTTTCGTCCGCCTTCACTGCCTTCTCACTTGGCTTCACCGCCTTCTCGTCCGCCTTTACCGCCTTTTCGATTTTGGCTTTTTCCAGAGTGGCCTTGAGCGAAAAAGTTTCGCGGTTGTCACGGCCACGGTTGGAGGGCGCGGTGAAGCCGACGTTTTCGAGCAGCGGCGAGCGCTCCAAGACCGGAATCAACGCGGAGGCGTTCTCGGCATTGCCCTGAACCTCGAGACTTTGATCCCGAAAGCGAAAATTAGAGAGGTAAGCGTTGGTCGGCACCAGCTTGGTAAGCTCATCGAGGACGCGAAGGATTTCGCCCTTGCGCCGGTCGAGATCCGTCAGCACCGTCAATTCCTTGCGTAGCCGGGCTAGTTCGCTCTCTTCCTGTCTCAGCGCGGCCACCACCGGTTCGAGTTTTTGATTTTCCCGTTCCAACTGGCGCAGGCGCAGCTCATCTTTGACGGCGAAACTCGCGACCCAGCCGATCGACGCGAGCAGCACCAACGCGAGCAAAATAACATTGAGGCGCGAAAACGTCTTCCACCCCGGGTCAACGGCTCCTTGCTCGCGCAGCATTCCCCGGACTAACGGCGCTTCGCGCACGCCGCGAAGGGCCGCCCCGAGGGCCGGCAAATAATAGCTATGAGTGATCGCCCGGGCTCCCATCAGGCGTTTGCTGCCGAGGGCCACCAGATCCACGTAGGGCGGCGTTTCGAGATCGGCCGAGCGAAACAATTCATCAACGTCGCCCCAGCCGTAAAGGTCCGGCGAACGCTCGAGACATTCGCGCAGTAATTCCTTTACCGGGCCCTGCGCCCAACCCGATTGCGGCGCCCAATGCGAGAAGAGCAATTGAGGCGTCGGGCGCCAGCCATTGGGCTGGTTTTGAATGCCGATCAGTTCCCAATCATGATCATGGCCGCCGATGACCGCCGCTGAACCCGAAAAATCCCCTTTGCAGAAGAGCAAGACATTCGCCATCGCCGTGACCGTGGTCTCCACGCCTCGGGGCCGAATGCCGATTGACTCCAAAACGCCGAGCGTGCCGGCGAGGGACTTTTTCGGAATCGCCAACAGATACACGCCGATCTTGTCTCCCCGCTTCCCCATCGGAACAAAATCGTAAAAAACATCCTCGCGGCGAAACGGCAACTGCCGTTCGATCTCGTACTCGATCGCCTGGGACAAATTGGCTTCCGCCGCCAGCGGCAAAAACAGTTGCTGAACGATCGCCTGCTCTTGCGGCACGCAAACAAACAACGAGTCCCTGCCCGCGTTGAAGTGGGGCAGGAGCGAGAGCAACGCCTGTTTAAACGCGCGCTCGCGGGATTCGCTTTCAGCCTTCAAAGCGATTTCCCTGACGTCTTCGGCGATCCATCCGGTCAACTCGGAGATCGCTTGCTGGCTTTCGCCCAGCGGCAAGACGCGATCTTCCTGCTCGACCAGGGAAAGGCTCAAGAAGTTCTTGCGCATGCGCACCAGCACCAGGCGGTCGCGCATGACATAGAGGCCCACGCTTCTGAGAAAGTCGGCGCGGAAAAGATTTTGGATCCAGGGGGGAGCGATCATGGTTCTTGTGACTGCCTTTTTATCTGATAGGAGTTCCGATCGATTCGTCGGCTGCGTCGATGATGAGTCGCTTCATAAATCGAACAACCCTCCGCTGCACGCCGAAGGAATTGAAGCGTGCTGGCTTGAAGCCGACCGGAAAATGACCCAGACCGTCATTCCCGCGCACGCGGGAATCCAGTTCTTTTGCAATCCAGCCTGGATGCCCGCCTCCGCGGGCATGACGAACTGGGTTGCTCTTGTCGCTGCATACGGTGCTCATGTTCACTTGGCTCACATTTCGCCGAATCTTACTTCGCCTAAAGGCGAGGGCTTTCAACCATCCCCGAAAGAGACATTAATTCCCGGAAACTTGGTTATCCCGATCGATCCATCTGACGATTTCGAACCGCTCCTGGCCGCCGGCTGCCCGCACCACGCCGCGCACCCGGCGGCGCACCCGGGATTCGGCGGGCTGCCCCTCGGCTTCGACGGAAACCACCGAGGGATTGGTAAACACGAAATTCTGCAGCCTGGGATCTCCCGTTCCGCCGCCGAGCAAAGCGAGCAAGTCCGGCAGGCTCTTGTCCGAGAGTTTTTTCCTTTCTTCAACAAAGCTGCGGCACTTTTCCAAGGGTACGCCCGTGAGCGCGTGGATCACCTCTGCCGATGCGGTGCGCAGATTGACCCGGTCGTTGGGGCTGTCGACGGTAAATAACTGTTTCAAGCCAACGACGGACCCGCCCTCGGGCACAGCGCCGTCTTCGCTGGAGCCGTAGAATAGCGCCGTGGTCACTTCTCTCACCCAGAGCAGATCCTCCACCGTATCGAAAGGACCATTTTTGGCGCTGTAGGGCGCCGGCAACGATTGATAGTAATCGCTTTCCGCTCCGTTGATGCGATGGAGATCATCCGCATCGCGCCAGTCCAGGATGGAATCGACCAGAATGGAGCGGCGCGGCTCTTGCACGCCTAAATTAGTAAAGATGCGGCGCAATAAATTCTCATCGGCGCGGTTGATGTTGATCTTACCCCCTTCGTCGATCAGCCGAAACCGGTAACCGCTGCCCTGCGGGCCATCGGTCCAAGTGCCGGCGAACAGATCCGCGGGCGCCTGGCTCTGCTGTCGCTGGCGGCTCGAAGTTTGTTGCAGAAAGTCATAGAGCGCGCGCTCGAACCCCGCCAGCGCCAGATAATAGCCCTGGGTCTCGTCGCCGTAGCGGTGCGCCGCCGAGGCTTCATCGCGCACCGACGCGCTGAACTCGAACGCAACGACGAACAAAAATATAAAAATCCACAGCACCACGATCAGGGCGACGCCGCGCTCATTCGACAAAGCGGCAGATCGAAGGGCCATTTTCAATCTACGCCTCATTTCGCCAGCAGGCTCACCATGATGGGAAAGGTCCAGCGGACTTCCTTGCCCGCCTCCGTGCGATAGCTGAGCCTGACCGCCCGCGGCAGGACCTTACGCTCCGCGGCATCCCAGCTCTCCTCCCACTGTTCGCCATCGCTCTGGGGATCGAGATAGGCGAAGCGGAGCTGTTTAATTCCTTCCCGTAAGACGACGCTGTTGCGTTGGCCGCCCGCCCCGCCCTCCTCGCCGAGCCGCACCGGCAGCTCCTCCGATAAGGTCAAAGCCCCCTCGCCACTCTCCCCCTCTTGCCATGAAACACGCACCAGCGCCATTCCCCGCCCACCCAAAGCGAGGGAAGACGCCGAGACAAAAGACAGTTGTTGTTCCTCGCCCTGGTAATAGATCGCCGGATCTTGCGGTGTCGTCCGATAGGGATGAGAAGAGCGAACATAGCTTCCCATCAGATCCGCGAAGGCGCGCAGTTGCTGATTCTTTTCGAAGCTCAACTGGCTTCTCTCCATCGCCTTCTGGCCGAGCGCTAGCGCGCCGTAAAGAATCGCGCCCATCAAGGCAAAGATCGTAAGCGCGAGCACGACCTCGACGAGGGTAAAACCGGCGTTCGACCCTTCGACTCCAGCCCCGGCCTTGGCCGGGGCCTCCGGCTCAGGATTCCGCCCTACGGGCGTAGTGGAAGGCGCCACGGGCTTGCCCGTGGGGCTCCACGAATTTCTTGAGGCGCGCGCCATGACGGTTAATTTTTTTTGGTCAAGCGCAGAGTCTTCAATTCCACGAGCCGCTCTCGCCCCGTATTATGCAAACGCAGCTCCATGGTTACTTCTTTGAGTTCCCATGCGCTCGACAATGACGGATCGGCGGACGGGTTTTCCGCCCGCCGCACAAACACTTTCCAACGGCCCACATCCTGGAGTGATCCCTGCTCGGAACCCTGCTCCAGCTTGGTGGTGACGAGGAAATCATCCATGACCTGGCGGCCGTAGGTCATCGCCTCGGTCTGATCGGCGCTGCGGGAGCCCAAGCGAAGCCCCATGGAAAAGACTTCGATGACGGTGACGACGCCGAGCCCGACGATCGTCATCGCCACCAAAACCTCCAGCAGCGTAAATCCTCCCTGCCGCGCGCCGCAGTGTTTCATAGCTTTCATGACTTTTCGCCCGGCACGACTTGGATTTTCCCCGTGAGCGGTTCCAGGCGGATCGCGTAGGAGACCGAACTACGGCCGCCCGACAAGGCGATGGACCCCCCATGGCTGCTCCCGTTCGGGAAGAAAACGAATCGGCGCGCCTCGCGGTGGACGATTTCGCCGCCGACGACCGCGGTAAATTTCACATCCGTCGGTAGATGGACCTCGGCGCCGCGTGCCGCCCGATAATTATTTTGCTCGAGATCGAGAATGAGAAGCTGCGGCATCCCCTCGTCGATGGCCCGGCTGCGCAGGTTGCGCGCCGCCGCCGCCAAGCCGAAGGCGCTGCGCCTCACCTCCCGGTCCTGCATACCTTTCTCGACGTTGGGCAGAACGATGACGGTGGCCAGCCCCAGGAGCATCAAGACCAACATCAGTTCGATGAGAGTAAAGCCGCGAGCAGGGCTACCAGCTGGTGAGGTCACGATTGTCCCCTTCGCCGCCCGGCGCACCGTCGGCGCCATAGGAAACGATGTCATATGGGCCGTGAGTTCCTGGACTCTTGTACATGTACGATTTGCCCCAGGGATCCAGCGGCAGATCCTTTTTAAGATAAGGGCCGTCCCAGCGATCCAGCGTTCCCGGCTTTTGCCGCAGCGCCTGCAAGCCCTCTTCCGTGCTCGGATAGCGCCCCACGTCCAGGCGAAAGGTGTCCAGCGCGGTGCCGAGCAGCTCGATCTGAGCCTGCGCCGCCTTGAGCTTCGCTTTTTCCTCCTGGCGGATGAATTGCGGCAGCACCAGCCCGGCCAGCAGACCGATAATGATCACGACGACGATGAGCTCGACGAGCGTGAAGCCACGAGAATCAGCCAGCAGTCGGCGCAAGACACGAGACGGAAAATTCTGGCAGCCACCTGCAATCTGCTGTCTACTTATTGATTTTTCAGAATGGCAAATCATTGATACTAAATATCGCCAGCAGCATGGAGATGACGACGATGCCAATAACCAACCCCATCCCCAGGATCAATGCCGGCTCCAATAAGGAAGTTAATCTTTTGGTGGTGCGCTTGACCTCCTGGTCGTAAAACCCGGCGACTTCGGCGAGCATGCCGTCCAGCTTGCCCGTCTCCTCCCCCACCGCGATCATATTCAGCGCGAGCGGCGGGAAAAGTCCGCTTTCGCCGAGCGGCCGCGCCATGCCTTTGCCTTCGCGCACCCGGACCTGAATTTGCCCGATGGCGCGCGCCAGCAAACGGTTGCCGACTACTCCCTGCACGGTGCCGAGCGCTTCGAGCAGCGGCACGCCGCCGCGCAGCAGTGCCGAGAGCGTGCGCGAGAAACGCGCGGTCTCGAACTTGCGCACCAGGTCGCCGAAAAGCCATGCGCGCAAAAAGAACCGGTCGCACTCGGTGCGCCCGTCGGGAGTACGCCAGTAATAAATTGCGCCGGCCACGGCCGCGAGCAGCGCGAGCAGCACCATCCAGCCGTACTGAGTCAGCAGGTTGCTAAACTCGATGACGACTTTAGTCATAAACGGCAGCGCCTTGCCGACGTCCTTGAACATAGTCGAGAAGCGTGGCACCACGTAAACGAACAGGACGATCAACGAAACACCCGACGCCCCGACCAGGATGAGCGGATAGATCAAGGCCGATTTGATTTCCTCCTTGAGCGCTTGGGAGCTTTCCAGGTATTCGGCGAGGTAGCGCAGCACGCCCTCCATAATACCGCCGGCCTCGCCGGCGCGAATCATGTTGATGTAAAGTTTGGGAAATATTTCGCCATGCTCGCCCATGGAAGCCGCGAGCGACTTACCGGCGCGCACCGATTCCAGGATCGCGCCCAGGGCCTTGGTGAACTCCTCTCCCTGGGCGAGATTGCCGAGCATCGACAGGCTGCGATCGAGCGGCAGGCCGGCGGCGAGCAAGGTGGCAAGCTCCCTGGTAAATTGCAAAAGCTGAAGTTGGCTGACCTTACGCCTGCTAAAAAGCGGCTTGAGGGCCCGCTTCTCGGCGGCGGCGCGGTCGCCCGGCAGCGCGATCCTGAGAGGGATGCAGCCCATCTCGTGGAGGCGCCGCACCACGCTCTGCTCCGCCTCGGCTTCAATCACACCTTCGACGATCTTTCCCGCGTGGTCCGCGGCGCGGTATTGATAAAAAGCCATGCCCTAATTCGCAAACGGTCCTTTGAAGGTTCAAGCATTCAAGACCTACGTGTCCCTTGAACTTTTGAACCTTGAACTTGGAACCTTATTTAGCCTTCTTCTCTCGTCACCCGTAAAACCTCCGCCAGAGTCGTCACCCCCCGGCGCACCTTGTCCCAACCGTCGTCTCTGAGCAATCGCATGCCCTGGCGCACGGCGGCATTGCGGATCGTTCCCGCGTCGGCGCGCTGCACGATAATTTTGCAGATCTCGGGGCTCGCCGATAATAGCTCGAAAATACCGACGCGTCCGAGATAACCGGTCCCGCCACACTCTTCGCACCCGACCGCCTCCCAGACGTTTTGTAGCGGCTCGCCGTTGACCGGCCGCAACTCGGCAACGCCGGCGCTGAAGCCGGCGAAGGGCGTCTGTTTGCGGCAAGCGGCGCAGAGCCGGCGAACCAAGCGCTGCGCCAGCACGCCGAGAAGAGAGGAGGACAGAAGGTAGTCCTGCACGCCCATTTCCAGTAACCGGGACACCGCTCCGGCGGCGTCGTTGGTGTGCAAGGTGGAAAGCACCAAGTGCCCGGTGAGCGCCGCTTGAACCGCGATCTCCGCGGTTTCCGAGTCGCGGATCTCGCCGACCATGATCACGTCGGGATCTTGGCGCACGATGGAACGCAGCCCATTGGCGAAGGTCAGGCCGATTTGCGGCTTGACATGAATCTGATTGACCCCGCCAAGCTGGTATTCGACCGGATCTTCGATGGTGATGATCTTTTTACCGGGGTCATTGATCTTTTGCAGCGCGCCGTAAAGCGTAGTGGTCTTGCCGCTTCCCGTGGGACCCGTGACCAGGATCATCCCATGGGGTCTCGCGATCATCCCGTTGAATTGGCCCAAAATCGACTGCGGGAACCCGAGACTTTCCAACTCGGTGAAAATCTGGCCGCGCTCCAGCAAGCGGATCACCACGCTCTCGCCGTAGAGCGTCGGCACCGTGGCGATGCGCAGGTCGACGTCCTTGCCCGCCAGCCGGATCTTGATGCGCCCGTCCTGGGGCAAACGGCGCTCGGCAATATTCAACTGGGCGAGCACTTTCAAGCGCGAAATGACCGCGGCCTTGAGCTGGCGCGGCGGCGGTTCGACCTCGTGCAAGATGCCGTCGATACGGTACCTGACTTTAAGCTGGTTTTCGAAAGGCTCGATGTGAACATCGGAAGCCCGGCTTTCCAAAGCCCGCAGCAGCATCTGGTTCACCATGCGAATGACCGGCACCTCGGAGGCCAAGTCGCGCAGGTGCGAGACATCCTCCTCGTCCACAGCGCCCTCTATTTCACGAGCGACCAGAGAAGAATCATCGCCGGGGCGGGCCGCTCCGAAAAGCGTTTCCGCGCGGGCGTTGATATCTTTTTCCTTCGCCAACACGGGCTTGACGTGCAGACCGGTGGCGAGCTCCAACGCATGCAGGCGCGCGATGTCCGTCGGATCGGTGACCGCGACTTGCAGCTCCCGCTGCTCGATTTTCACCGGCACCATCCGGGCATGCTTGCAAAACTCCGCCACGCTGTCGGGAAACTCGATGGGCAACGGCGTGGCCGGCATGTCTTTCAGCGAGATCAAGGGAAGACCGAAGTGATCCCTCAACAGCGGCAAGAGATCGTCTTCGGACACGAAGCCGAGCTCGACAACCATACGGATCAGCGGCGCATCCTGCTCCTGATGCAGTTTCATGACGCGTTCCAGCTCTTCTTCGGAGAGCAGCCGCTGTTCAACCAAGCGGCCGGCTAAGTTTAGCGACGAATCCATATTGTCCTAGTTTCGCTCCGGCGTCAGCGCTTATCGCCTTCGGTGCGGCCGTAGCGATCTTCCAGCCGCACCACGTCGTCGAGCTCGGGGGTCGACACTTCGAGGACGTCGCAATCCTCGACGGCGATCATCCGGTGCTTCATGCCGGGAACGATATGAAGGCATTCGCCCGGTCTTAAGTTGATTTTACTTTTAGCGCCGTTGCTCTCGATATCCATATCCATGGACCCCGACAACAGCCGGATGGTTTCATCTTTGACCCGGTGGTACTGGTAACTGAGGGATTCACCCTTCTTGATGTGCAGAACCTTTCCCACGTAGCGATCCGTATGAGCCCAAATGAGCTCATGCCCCCAGGGCTTGTTCACAATCCGACCTTCGTAGACCTGTCTATTCATAGTAATTAGCTGCAATGATAACAGAATTCGCGGAAAGGGGGAACAAGCGTGGCGTGCCCGCCCGAAATACCCGTAGACCGAGGTCAGATCACTACGGACTCCGGGCTAGACGGATATCGAACCGTTCTTGTGCGCGCAAATTTCGCCTAAAAGCGTCAGTTGCCTTTCGCTTGGCGCGACGATAAGTAAAGAGAACGGCGTAAAAATTTTCAGTAGTACGGAGGAATATATGATGAGACGATGTACAATTTTCGCGGGAGCGATTTTGGTCGGCTTTCTATTTTCCGGCCGTCAGGGTTTTTCTCAGCAACTCAAAACCGTCACCATGGCCCGCACCACCGGAAGCATTGGCATGGTACCGCTGGAAACCAGCGTGAACCGCGGCTTCTTTAAACGGCAGGGCTTGGACGCGCAGCTCATCACGATTCGTCAAAGCGACATCATCATCAAAGCCGCCATCGGCGGCGAGCTTCATTTCATCGATATTCTCCCCACGGCGATTCTCGCCTCCATGCGCGGCTTGCCCATCAAAACTGTCGCCGTAGTCCTGAAGAACGCGCCTTATATCCTCATTGGACAGCCGGGGATCCGCTCGGTGGCTGAATTGAAAGGGAAGAAGATCGGTGTCAGCTCGGTGGGTAGCATGAGCGCCTACCTCGTGCGCGATGTCGTCGCGCGCAACGGGCTGAATCCGGACCGCGATGTCACGCTGCTCACGGTGGGCGGAACTTCGGCTCGGTCGGCGGCGCTGTTCGGCGGAACCATCGATGCTGCCCTGGTGGTGGCGCCAGAAAATTACAACCTTGAACAAAAGGGCTTTCGCCGGCTGCTGGTGGCGTCGGATTACGTGAGCTACCCTTTATCCGGCGTGGCCGGGTCGACCGAATGGCTCGCGAGGAACAAGCCGTTGGTAACTTCATTCTTGAAAGGGCTACTAGACGGGTCGAGATTCGTGCGCCAGAACAAGGGCGAAGCGATTAACTTTATCAAGTCGTACCTCAAACTTCCGGACGACGAGGCGGCTAAGAGCTACGACTTCTTGCTCAAAGAGATGCCGCCGGACTTGATCGCCGAAGATGCCGTGATACGCGCCGGCATGGAATTCGCGAGAAGCGCTCTCAAGATGTCAGCCGATGCTGCACCCGATATTTCCAAAGTCCGCGATTGGTCATTCGCAGAGGCGGTTCGGTAGCTGGATGATCTCCCATGAGGTGAACGGAGTGTTCGAGTAGGGGAGTATTGGGTTTTGAATGCAACACTCCAACACGCCATCACTCCAGTACTCCGGTGTTCGGTCTTGCTGGAGGGAGATGACCGCTAGAGGGGAAATTTTTCCGCGAGTTTGTTAAAGTCGGACTCGATGAGTTCGACGCCCAACCCCGGCTTGTCGCGCAGGTAAGCGTAACCTTCCTTCACCACGATTGGTTCCTTGACCAGCCGCGATTTCTCCGAATAGATGAACCACGCACCGGTGCTCTCGCAGGCGCGCGACATATGCCTACTGGAACCGTTGATGGCGACTTCGGCGGCGAAATTGATATCGTTATCGCCTCCGGAACCGGAGACCACGGACATATTGGCGGCTTCGGCGATGGCCAGGGATTTTTTCAACTTCAAGAGTCCGCCGCCGCGAACGACCTTGATTTTGAAACAGTCGGCTGCGCCCATGCGGATATATCGCAATACATCATTGGGCGAGCCGAGTTGGCCCGCTTCCAGGGGAACACGGACCTTGCCGCGTAAGGTGGCGAAGCCTTCGATGTCGCCACCTGGAATGGGGTCTTCCACCCAGGCGAGATCGTAGGGTTCCAGCCTGCTGATGAGACCAACGGCTGAAGCCGGCGCGTGATATTCGTTGGCATCGATTCGTATCTCCACCGAGGTGCCGACCGCCTGCCTCACTTCCTTGACGCGCTGGATATCTTTTTCGACATCGGCGCCACCGACGCGCAGCTTCAATGCCTTGAAGCCTTCGCCTATCAGACGCGCCGCCTCCCTTGCCTGTTCGACGGGCTCACCGCGACTCACCTGTGGGGCTAACAACTGCACTCTGTCGCGAGCGCGTCCGCCAAGCAGCTCGTAGACGGGCAAGTTCAGCATTTTGCCTTTGAGATCATGCAGCGCGATGTCGAGCGCGGCTTTCGACGCGAGATGTTCCGGCATGAAGGCGTCGAGCTTGGCCATGATCGTTTCGATGTTCAAGGGATTCTCCTTGAGCAGAAGTGGCGTGAAGTGTTTTGCGATGACGTGAGCGGCCTCGGAGCCGGTCTCGCCGTAGCGTGATTCATACTGGCAGGCGCCAACGCCGCTGATCCCATCGTTGGAGTAGATGCGCACAAGCAAATTCTCTGCCGGCGCCATGCCGCGATTGCGCGGGACGCTTAGCAGAACAACTTCTACTTTGTCGATGGACGGTGCCATAGATCCTCCGATTCAACCCAGTCTGGGCTCAGGCAATATCCTTGCGTTCCTTAACAGGAGGCCAACCCAATGTCCAGGAGCGGTTGGACTCCCCGCGCTCGTATTTCGAGGGCTCTGGTGTAGAAGGTGCGGTCTATGGATTGAGTTCCGAGAAGGAAACTTGGAGGCCTGAGGCACAGAAACGCAAAGTTGATCGCAGGCCCAGGCCGATGGCAAAAGCAGCCTAAGGGGTTGGCGGGGTGGTCATAGAGGTACTGACCCATTGCCTCAGGCCGGAAGGTTTTCTTCTCGGAACCAAACTTTTTAACAGAGAGCCTATTTCGAGTTGCATGGCCAGAACCCCTGGCATATACTCGGCGCCGATTTCGTTGGTCTTACGTCACTGAGGTGCCGCGCAGAGATGGTAGAAAAAGCACTAGCGGACACATCGAAGGCGCCACTGGTTAAACAGATCGCCGGGAGGGTTCTGGATTTCGATTCGAGCGCTATTCCTACCGATGTGGCGCTGCACGCCAAGGCACTCATTTTGGATTCCCTCGGCTGCGCGTTGGCGGCAGGCGCGGAACATACCTACCAAAGGGCCCTGTGTACTCTCGAAGAGCTTGGCGGCAGTCCTGAGTGCACGGTCATCGGCTCCAAGCGGAGGATGCCGGTGACCAGCGCGGTCATGTTGAATGGGATCCTGATACGCGAGTTAGATTTGAACGATGCCTATGTGGGTCCCGGCCAGATGGGCCATCCCAGCGATAATATCGCGGTCGCGCTCACCGTTGGCGAAAGACAGCGAAGCTCCGGTCTCGAGGTGTTGGCCAGCGTCGTGGCGGGTTACGAGCTTTACTGCCGTATTCAAGATGTAATTGTTAGCCGGGGACCCTGGGACCACGTTACAGCATCGGCTCTGGCCGTTCCGGCGATCGCCGGTCGGTTGTTGAAGTTAGATGTCAATCAACTCGCCAATGCGCTGGCGCTATCGGCAACGCACGGCAACACTTTGGCCGCGGTTCGTTCGGGACAGCTCTCCAATGCCAAGGCGATGGCGAATGCTTTCGTGGCGCAGCAGGCGACCCTGTGCGCGTTGTTGGCGGCTCACGGCATGACCGGACCGCTTGCGGTCATTGAAGGAAAGGGCGGGCTCAATTTGGGAATGCTCGCGGGAGCAAATCTGGACCTGCTGACCGAACCCATCACGGGCCGTTTCCGCATTAGTGACGTTAGCATTAAGGCCTATCCGTGCATCGGCACGGCTCAGGCGATGGTTGCCGCGGCCTTGCAGATGCGGAGCGGGGTTTCCGACCCGGTGAAAGAAATCAAGCATGTTGAGATCCGCATGGCGGACACCCCCTTCGTGCGCGGCCAAGTCGAAGATCAAGATCGCCGGCGCCCGACGAGCCGCGAGAGCGCCGATCATAGTTTTTACTATTTGGCCGCGGTCGCACTGCTCGATGGCGAGCTGACGCCGGCTCAGTTTGAGGACGAGCGCTGGATGCAGCCCACGGTGAAGTCGCTCATGGAGCGGATGACCATCCACACCGACGCGAGTTTGAACAAATATACTCCCGGGAGCTTCCCATGCGTATTGGAATTGACGACAGCGAGTGGCGAAAAGCGCACAGTTGAAGTTTTCTATCCCAAGGGTCATCCGAAAAACCGCATGTTATCCGCCGAGGTGGAAAGCAAATTTCGGGGCTGTGCGCGCGGCGTACTATCCGAAGCGCAGCAGAGTCAAACTATCGCGCTGGTTCATGATCTGGAGAATCTGAGCAGCGTCAACGAGCTGATGGATGAGCTAGCGGTGGGTGACGGGTGAGTCCCTGTGCTGCGGAATAGCGACAAGGATCATGTGTAACGTGTCATTTCGGGATGACAACCGGGCGGCAATTGAGGAATTGACATGTGGGACGATAAATGGACGGGGAAAACCATCTGCGCTGCGCTGGACGAGGCGGCGCTAAGATATGGCGACAGAGTCGCCATGGTGTTTCAAAACGGCGCGGTAACCTATAACCAGCTCAAACAGACATCAGATATTGTCGCCGGCGGCTGCCTCAGTTTAGGCATCGGCAAAGGCGACAAAGTCGCCATCTGGATGGCGGGCTATGCCGAGTGGGCCTACGTGTATTTCGCATTGGCTCGCATTGGAGCAATCATGGTGCCGATCAACATCCGCTACCGACCCGCAGAAGTCGAGTACGTACTCAACAAATCAAAGGCGTCAGTCCTTGTCCTCAAAGAAGAGCCCAACAAGAACTACCTCGGTCTGCTCAAGGAATTATGTCCCGGCGTGGGTGAAGTCTCGG
>JACPFE010000141.1 GCA_016183145.1 Deltaproteobacteria bacterium
AGGAAATAGGGAGGATTCACTTTCCCCAACTTGATGGGCAACTGCTCGAATTTTTTCACGGTATTATGATCGTATTTTTCCGCCCCTTTGCCGATCTGGCGGGCCGCCCAATAGACACCGTTGGCTAGAATATCTCCAATCCCCTCCCGCCGTGTGATGATTTCGAGGAGATAGAAAAATCTCCCTCTGACGTCGGATGGCATTCCCGGGAAATCCTTCTCGGTCAGAATGCCGGCTTCCAAGAGTTCAAGAGCAAAGGCGATGACTTGCGGCGTTGCGTATGAGTCCAGTCCTAACTCCTGAGCGACACCGAGTATGTCGTAACTGAAGTCGAGTTCCTGAAAGGCCGCCATATGGTAAGTGTCTTTTCCATAGCACTTGTAGGAAAATCTTTTCCGTCCCGGCCAGGAAATCACATTGTGGCATTTCTTCGGACAGTTATAGCAACCGGTTTGCCGGTCCATGTGGTCATATTTTAACTTCGTCCACCTCTCCTGGAGTTCCTTGCTCCACATTTTTTGCCGCACACGGGCATTGCCCCAGGAGAAATTATCGTGGTGGAAACTGTCATCCTCATCGACCGCCATCCAGTCTCCGACATTCGGGTTGTCATAAAGTTCCTTGCTCAGGCGGAGGCATATCTCAAAGAGTTCAGCCGGTCGGGCGGTATGGATGTCCTGCGTTCCACGAACAGCGATCGCCTTTAGCCCTTTGTCTCCCATGACCGGGCCCGGCCCTCGAGCCGCGCTCGCGTGACTGTGATCGATGGAAGCCATATAGACCCTATTTTCACCGGCCGGTCCGATGGCGGCCACCTGGACTTTGCCGTCCTTCAGCTCTTCTTTAATCAGTGAAGCAGTTTCCTGAGTGCCTTTTCCCCGCAGATGCCTGGCATCGCGTATTTCCACTTTGCCATTGTTGACCCACAGATAGACCAGGTCGGGGCTTTTGCCGCGAATGACTATTTTGTCATAACCGGCGTGTTTCATTTCGACCCCGAAATAGGAGCCCATCAATGAATGAGCCATGAGCGAGGTCTGGGGAGAAAAGGTATTCACAGAGGTGCGAGTGGCAGCAGGAACGGGTGTGCCGTTGAAAAGGCCGCTGCTGAATATGAGCAGGTTCTCGGCAGAAAAGGGTTCAGCCTCAGGAGGAACCCTATCCCATAGTAACTTGGCGGCAGCCCCCTGCCCCCCTAAATAAAGTTCCATTAGGCTCGGGTCGGTTTCTACCCTGTCAATGCTTCCTCGGGATAGATCAATTTCTAAATTATAGCCTGTCTCCCCATACCTCATCTCTTAGCCCCCTAAGCTTATTAACCCTCTAACAGGTTGCTGAAGAACTCATTTTTTCTCATACCAAGGGACAGATGGATGGCTCCGAATGGATACAACTCTGGCTTCTCTGAGAGGGATCTGGACCATGGGACCAGGTCCACCTTGATTCAGGGGAATTCGCGCACAAGACACCGCCCCGCGCTCCTCGGACTGGTGGAGAAGAGCCGCAACAACTATGCCGCGTTGGCCCTGAAGCGTAGCCCGCTGGAATTTAGAGGAAATCCTACGAAGAGAACTTTTTAGGACGGGATTCTCCTGCCTAATTTCCAAACCATCGGAATATAAAAGTGGACAATTCCAAGCAGTGGGAAATCCTGGCATGTCCGGCTGATCGTGAGCACTCACGAACGCAGGCCGGCTAACGAAGCGGTGCATAAGCTCTGCTGGGATGTTTTTATCGCCGGCACCGAACTCGCCAAAGTCCACATTGATGCAAAGGACGCTAACGGGCGACCTGTTTTACCGAACATTACCCTTTACAATCATGCCGGCTCCAAAGTAGATTCATCCTGAAATCAATACGATTGCTTTCGTGAGTTTGATTCCGTCGCTATAAGGAGGGCTCCCATGAAGAAAGTCCGGGACATCCTCGAGCACAAAGGGCGTAATGTTTGGTCCATCGAGCCGGATGCGTCGGTATTTGACGCGCTCAAGCTTATGGCCGAGAAAGACATCGGGGCGCTCATCGTGTTGGACGGCGGCAATTTAGTGGGCATCATTTCGGAGCGGGACTACGCGCGCAAGATTGTGCTCCTCGGCCGCGCCTCGCCGACCACGCAGGTCAAAGAGATCATGACAACCGATGTCGTCTGCGTTGACCCGGAGCGGAATGTGGACGAGTGCATGGCGCTGGTGACGGAAAGACGTGTTCGTCATTTGCCCGTCTTGGAAAACGGAAAGTTGATCGGCCTGATCTCCATCGGCGATCTGGTAAAATCCATCATCACCGAGCAGCAGTTTATTATTGAACAACTCGAGCGTTATATTACCGGCTGAGAGTTCGCGGCCTCGTTGCACGAAGCCGCTTGCCGCTTACAATCAGTTTCCGCGTCGAGCGCTTTTCTCGGGCGGTCCTCAACCCAGACCGCGAGCCAGTAGTGGTTTAGCTTCGCCAAAATTTGTAGGGGCAACCCTATGTGGTTGCCCGTTCGGAGGGCAGGCACGTAGGCCTGCCCCTACATCGATGCGGCGTTGAAATCAATCTGAACCACTGCCAGCGAGACGATGTCACTCGCCATTCGGTTACCAGGAGGTAGCCACCGGTCAGCACCGCCTTTTTTAAATTTGTCAAAAATTTCCATCGATATGCTTGACATTCCAACAAGACAATGACATAAGAAATTTAGTATTAAAATGACATTTGCCTAAATTAATTAACTTGCTAGACAAAATTGATTTAAAAATCCTTTATATTCTTCAAAATAACGGTCGTACAAGGCTGGCCGATATAGCGGGGGAAGTCGAACTCTCGACGCCCGCCGTAATGGAGAGGGTAAAGAAGCTTGAGGCCAGCGGCATCATCACGGGCTATCACGCTCTGATCGACGGCAAGAAGGTCGGGAAAGACATTGCCGCGTTCATCGGCGTATCCATTGGCCACCAACGAGACACCGAGGGATTCGCCGCGCAGATGCTGCAATACCCTGATGTATTGGAATGCCATCACGTGACGGGCGACGAGAGCTTTATTCTCAAGGTGAAATCGGCAAATACGGGCTCGCTGGAAAAGCTCCTCGGCGAGATCCGCTCCGTCGAGGGCGTCACGCGAACGGTCACGAAAGTCGTTTTGTCGACGGCTAAGGAAAGCCAGGTGCTGGAGTTAGATGCTGGGCTGGCGGGAAATTCTCATGGGAAAAAAAAATAATTTCGCCACAGAAACTGTGGTTGACGAAAATTGTTTTTCTAAGCGAGTGACCAAGTGCGGGCAAGTCAATGCAACGTTACGTCCGGGTGCCTTCTCCCTCCAGGCTTCCCCCCTCGGTCACCGGTGTGTCGGCGCTATACGAGGAAGCACGAAGATTCCAGGCTAGTAGAAGGGTAGAAGTATGAGGAAACCAGGTTTACCACCAGCCAAACAGGGTCTTTACGATCCGCGTTTTGAGCATGATGCCTGCGGCGTCGGGTTCGTCGTCAACATCAAAGGGGAAAAATCCCATGAAATCGTCGAGCAGGCCTTAACGGTCCTGCAAAACCTCGATCACCGGGGCGCTTGCGGCTGCGAGGAAAATACCGGTGACGGTGCGGGTATGCTGTTACAGATCCCACACTCATTCTTTCAGCATGCCTGCGAGGGGTTGGGCTTCAAGCTGCCCGATCCCGGCGAATACGGCGTGGGGATGATCTTTCTGCCGGATGACCGCAAACAGCGGCCCCAGTTTGAAAAGATCGTCAAGGAGATCATCGTCAGCGAAGGGCAAAAGCTTCTCGGCTGGCGCAAGGTGCCCACCGACAACCTTTATCTCGGCGATACGGCGAAGTCCTCCGAGCCTTTCGTGCGCCAGGTTTTTATCGGGCGCGGCGCCGGCATCAAGGACGACATGGCCTTTGAGCGCAAGCTCTACGTGATTCGCCGGCGCGCGGAAAATGCTATCCGCTACGCCGGGCTGCCGGGGGGAGACTTTTTCTACGTTTCCAGCATGTCGCACCGGACAATCATTTATAAGGGGATGCTGACGCCGCGGCAGTTGGTGACTTTCTATCCGGATCTGTCCGATCCGGAGGTGGAAACCGCCATCGCCGTTGTCCACTCGCGCTTCAGCACCAATACTTTCCCAAGTTGGGGGCGGGCGCACCCGTACCGCTACCTGATCCACAACGGGGAGATCAACACGTTGCGCGGCAACGAGAACTGGATGCATGCGCGCCAGGGCATGCTGGCCTCGGAGCTTTTCGGCGACGATCTGAAGAGACTCTTTCCGATCATCCAGGACGACGGCAGCGACTCGGCAAAGTTCGACAACTGCCTCGAGTTCCTGGCTTTGAGCGGCCGTTCATTGCCCCATGCGGTGATGATGATGATTCCCGAGCCCTGGGAAAATCACGAAAGCATGGATGCCAACAAGCGGGCTTTCTACGAGTACCACAGCTGCTTGATGGAGCCTTGGGACGGCCCGGCCTCCATCGCCTTCACCGACGGCACGGTGGTCGGCGCCGTGCTCGACCGCAACGGGCTGCGGCCGTCGCGCTATTACGTGACCAAGGACGATTTAGTAATCATGGCCTCGGAGGTCGGCGTGCTCGACGTGCCGCCGGAGCGGGTGCTGGAAAAGCGCCGCTTGCAGCCGGGCAGAATGTTTCTCGTCGACACCAGCGAAGGGCGTATTATCAGCGACGAAGAGATCAAGGAGCAAATGGCCAAAGCTCAGCCTTATCGCAAGTGGTTGAACGAGAACGTCGTCAATTTCGACGAGCTGCCCGGTGTTTCGGACAATGAGCCCGCGGCGAACCATCAGGCCACGCTGCAGCGCTTGCAGGCCTTCGGTTATAGCTTCGAGGATCTGCGCGTCAACATCGGACCGATGGCGCAAAACAGCATCCAACCCGTGGGTTCGATGGGCACGGATACGCCGCTCGCGGTTCTGTCGGACAAGCCGCAGCTGCTCTACAACTATTTCAAACAGCTCTTCGCCCAGGTGACCAATCCGCCCATCGATCCGATTCGCGAAGAATTGATCACCTCGACGACGCTGACTCTCGGATCGGAAGGCAATCTGGTCGAGCCGAAGCCGGAAAGCTGCCGCCAGTTGAGGCTCCACGATCCGATCTTAAAAAACTCGGACATGGAAAAGCTGCGCAAGATCGATCAGCCGGGGATCAAGTCGATCACCCTGCCGATCCTGTTCGATCCGAAGGAAGGCAAAGAGGGTCTGGAACGGGCGCTGGAGGAGTTGTCCGGTGCGGCGGATCAGGCGATCGCCAACGGCACGACCATTCTAATCTTGTCGGACAAAGGAGTGGACCGCACCCATGCGCCGATTCCCGCGTTGTTGGCGTCATCCGGGTTGCACCATCATTTGATCCGCTCCGGCACGCGCACGCGCGTGGGGCTGGTGCTGGAGTCCGGCGAGCCGCGCGAAGTGCATCATTTTTGCCTCTTGCTCGGTTACGGGGTTCAGGCAATTAATCCCTATCTCGCCTATGAGTGCCTGAACGACATGATTCATGAGGGGATGCTGAAAGACATTACCTACCACGACGCCGTGAAAGGCTACGACCGAGCGGTCTACAAAGGCGTGGTCAAGGTGATGGCCAAGATGGGCATCTCGACGATCAAGTCTTACTGCGGCGCGCAGATATTCGAAGCCGTAGGCTTAGGACAAGAGCTGGTCGACAAATATTTCACCTGGACGCCGTCGCGGGTCGGCGGCATCGGCTTGGCAGAGATCGCCCGGGAAGCGCAGCAGCAACATGCCAGGGCGTTTCCGACCTATCCGCTGGACGGCCACACGCTGGAAGTCTACGGCCAGTACCAGTACCGTCAGGACGGCGAGCTGCATCTGTTCAATCCGCGCACCATTCACCTGTTGCAGAAGGCCAGCCGCAACAACGATTACCGCGCGTTCAAGGAATACACCCGGCTGGTCGACGATCAGTCCGAACGGCTGGCGACCCTGCGCGGCTTGATGAAACTCAAACTCGCCCAGAAACCGATTTCCATCGACGAAGTCGAGCCGGTGGAGGAGATCGTCAAGCGCTTCAAGACCGGCGCCATGTCCTACGGCTCCATCAGCAAGGAAGCCCACGAAGCGCTCGCCATCGCCATGAACCGCATCGGCGGCAAGAGCAACACGGGCGAGGGCGGCGAAGATCCGGCGCGCTACATCCTCGAGCCCAACGGCGATTCGAAGAACAGCGCGATCAAGCAAGTCGCATCGGGCCGCTTCGGCGTGACGAGCTACTACCTTACCCAGGCGCGCGAGCTGCAGATCAAGATGGCCCAGGGGGCCAAGCCGGGCGAGGGCGGCGAGCTGCCGGGCCGAAAAGTGTACCCGTGGATCGCCAAGGTGCGCTACTCGACACCGGGGGTTGGATTGATCTCGCCGCCGCCGCACCATGACATCTATTCGATTGAAGATTTGGCGCAACTGATCCATGATCTCAAGAACGCCAACCACCACGCGCGCATCAGCGTGAAGCTGGTCTCCGAGATCGGCGTCGGCACCATCGCCGCAGGCGTGGCCAAGGGCCACGCCGATGTTGTTCTGATCAGCGGACACGACGGCGGTACCGGCGCCTCGCCTCAGACCAGCATCAAGCACGCGGGGTTGCCGTGGGAGCTGGGTCTCGCGGAAACGCACCAGACCCTGGTGCTCAACAATCTGCGCAGCCGCATCGCGGTGGAGACCGACGGACAATTGAAAACCGGCCGTGACGTGGTGATCGCTGCGATGCTCGGCGCCGAGGAGTTCGGTTTCGCCACCACCGCATTGGTGACGCTCGGCTGCATCATGATGCGCGTTTGTCACCTCGATACTTGCCCGGTGGGCGTGGCCACGCAAAATCCGGAGCTGCGCAAGAAATTCACCGGCGATCCCGCTCATGTCGTCAACTTCATGCGCTTCATCGCCCAGGAGATGCGCGAGTATATGGCCGAGCTCGGTTTTCGCACGGTCAACGAAATGGTCGGGCGCGCCGACCGGCTCGAAGTTCGTCGCGCCGTGGAGCACTGGAAGGCCAAGGGTCTCGATTACGCCGCGATTCTTTACCGGCCCAAGGTCCCGGCGAGCGTTGGACGCTACTGCCAGATTCCGCAGAACCATGGTCTGGAAAACGCCCTCGACAACCAAGTGCTGCTCGACCTGGCGCAGCCGGCCTTGGAGCGGCGCGAGAAGGTCAAAGCGAAGCTGGACATTCGCAACACCAACCGCGTCGTCGGCACGATTCTCGGCAGCGAGGTGACGCGCCGGTTCGGACCGCAGGGGCTGCCGGAGGACACGATTCATTTCCACTTCCAGGGTTCGGCCGGCCAAAGCTTCGGCGCCTTCGTGCCGCCGGGCATGACGCTGGAGCTCGAAGGCGACGCCAACGATTATTTCGGCAAGGGACTCTCCGGCCGCACGGTGATCTTATACCCGCCCGAGGGCTCGACCTTCGCGCCCGAGGAAAACATCATCGTCGGCAACGTGGCGTTTTACGGCGCCACTAGCGGCGAGGCTTATATTCGCGGCATGGCCGGCGAGCGCTTCTGCGTGCGCAACAGCGGCGTGCGCGCGGTCATCGAAGGAGTCGGCGATCACGGCTGCGAATACATGACCGGCGGGCGCGTTGTGGTGATCGGCAAGACCGGGCGCAACTTCGCCGCCGGCATGTCCGGCGGCATCGCCTACGTCCTGGATGAAGACGGCACGTTCAAGAATCGTTGCAACCTGGAAACCGTCGGTCTGGAACGGCTCGACGAGCGCGACGTACTGGAAGTCGAAGAGCTGCTCAAGCGCCATGCCGTCTATACTCGGAGCGCGCGGGCGTGGCAGATTCTGGCGTTGTGGGAGGAAAACGCGCCCAAGTTCGTCAAGGTGATGCCGCGAGACTACCGCCGGGTGCTCGAGGCATTGCAGGAGGCCGAGGCCAAAGGGCTGGTCGGTGACGATGCGCTGATGGCGGCCTTCGAAGCGAACAAGAATGATGCGGCGCGGGTGAGCGGCAACTAAAACAGGCCGCCGATAAAGGCCCATCTGCCGCGTTGCGCTCCGGGCCGTTCGCTTCGACGTACTACCGATGTACGCCTGCGCTCACGGATTCCTCGCGCGCCTTGCATCTGGGACCTTTCTCAGCAGCCTGAAGAGAAAATATTTAAGTAGGCGGAGCGATTCGATCACCATCGCCCCGCCTGCATGAAAAATTTTTTATTCCGGCAAGAGAGCTAACAAACAATGGGTAAACCAACTGGATTCATGGAATACGAGCGCGAGCTCCCGGTGGACCGCTCGCCTTTGGAGCGGGTGAAAGACTGGGATGAATTTCACGAGCATTTTTCGGAGGTCAAGTTGCAGCAGCAGGGGGCGCGCTGCATGGACTGTGGCATTCCATTCTGCCACACGGGCCAGCTCATCGGCGGCATGGCCTCCGGTTGTCCGATCAACAATTTGATTCCGGAATGGAACGACCTGGTCTATCGCGGTCTGTGGAAGGAAGCGCTGGAGCGGCTGCACAAGACCAATAATTTTCCTGAATTCACCGGCCGGGTTTGTCCCGCGCCCTGCGAAGGTTCCTGCGTGCTCGGCCTCAACGAGCTGCCGGTGACGATCAAGAACATCGAGTGCGCGATCATCGACAACGGTTTTGAGCAAGGTTGGGTGACGGCCGAGCCGCCGCAAAAGCGCACGGGGAAAAAAGTCGCCGTCATCGGTTCGGGCCCGGCGGGGCTTGCCTGCGCGGCCCAGTTAAACCGCGCCGGCCATCTCGTGACGGTTTACGAGCGCGCCGACCGCATCGGCGGCCTGCTCATGTACGGCATCCCCAATATGAAGCTCGATAAGGAGATCGTGCAGCGGCGCATCGACCTCATGGCCGCCGAGGGAGTGAAATTCATCACCAACGCCGACATCGGCGACGGTATTCCGGCGAACAAACTCAAAGACGAGTTCGACGCGATCGTCATCTGCACCGGCGCCACCAAGCCGCGCGACATGCCGATTCCCGGCCGGGAGCTTAAAGGAATCCATTTCGCGATGGAATTTCTCCATGCGAACACCAAGAGTTTGCTCGATTCCGGCCACAGGAACGGCAACTACATCCTAGCCAAGGACAAACATGTCATCGTCGTCGGCGGCGGCGACACCGGCACCGACTGCGTCGGCACCGCCATGCGTCACGGTTGCAAAACTCTGACGCAGATCGAAATCCTGCCGCGTCCCCCCGACACCAGGCAGCCAGACAACCCCTGGCCGGAATGGCCCAAGGTTTACAAGCTCGACTACGGACAGGAAGAAGTGGCGGCGAAGTTCGGCGACGATCCGCGGATCTATCTCACCACCGGCGAAAAGTTCGTGGGGGATGACAAGGGCAACGTGAAAGAGTTCCACACCTACGAGGTCGAGTGGACGAAAAACGAGCAGGGCGCTTTCATCCCGAAGCGAGTTCCCGGCAGCGATAAAGTGTTAAAAGCAGATCTCGTGCTGCTCGCTATGGGTTTTCTCGGTCCTGAAGAGAGCGTGCTCACTCAGCTCGGAGTCGAGCGCGATTCGCGCTCCAACGCCAAGGCGGAGTTCGGGTGGTCTGGGCGATCAACGAGGGCCGCGGCGCGGCGCGGGAATGCGACCGCTATCTTATGGGTGGGACGAATCTCCCGTAGCGAGGCGGCATCGAGCCCGGCTTACTCACTACTGAACATCGCCGTCGGCTATCTTCTTCGTCGACGCGGTTTGGGTCTTTGAACTCAAAGTTCCAAACGTTCAAGCTGTTCAAAACGATTAAACCCCCTCCTTCGTCCCTTCGACTACGCTCAGGACAGGCCTCCCCCGCGGAGAGACTGTGCCTTAATGTCATTCTGAGGCGAAGCCGAAGAATCTCGCCTTCGCAACATCCTGAAAATGCGAGATGCTTCGCGCTGCTCAGCATGACATTCTCGGGATTGCACGTATTGCGACACAGTCTCGGCGCAGGGAGGAAAGAGATGGGAGGAACGGCAATAACTCATCGCGCCAAGCCGTCATGGCCGCAAAGAAAGCTTACTTACCACCCCTCCAGGCGTCCTCCCAACCGCCTACAACCGTTGACGATTTTTCCTCGGACCGCGAATAGCGCGAGTTAAGCGCCTTGACAATCGTTCGACGGATCGGCTAGTGGTACAAATCACGAGCGGGGTCGTTGCGGCGGCTTCGTTGTCGTTGGATTCGGAGGCCAGTTCATGAAACCCCAAGAGTGGCGGCAAAAATTGGGCGCGTGTGTGCAAGACTTTTTCTGTCACCGGAGATGAAACACTTGAAGCTCGAAGAGTTGGATAGCCAGTTAGAGCGGAATCAGCTTTCCGGTTTTTGGCGCACGCGGGTGCCGTTGCATGCTTCCGAGGCGCCGTATCTCTGGAAGTGGGAGCCGCTGCTGGATGGTTTGCTCAAGGCGAGCGAAACCATCGGCATCGAGCAGGCGGAGCGGCGCGCGATCCGGCTCGTGAGCCCGCATCTGCCGATCAAAACAACGTCCCACACTTTGCAGGTCACTTTCTCCATCGTCAATCCCGGCGAAGTCGCCAAGGCTCACCGCCACAACATGGCGGCGATCCGCTTCGTCGTTCAAGGAAAGGGCGCCTACACGGTGGTGTCGGGGGAAAAGTTTTTTATGGAAGAAGGGGACCTGATCCTCACGCCGAATTGGACTTGGCACGATCACCACAATGAATCCGAGGATCCGATCATCTGGCTCGACGGTCTGGACGGCCCGCTGATCCAGTCGCTCAATATTCTCTTCTTTGAGGATGCCGAAATTCCGGAGCAGCCAGTCACTCGCCAGACCGGCGAGTCGCTGAGCCGGCTGGGGTTTGCGCGAACGCCGAAAAGGGACGAGACACATTTACGCGGCGTTCCGTTTCGTTACTCATGGAAGGACATTTACCAGGCTCTAAAGGCGATGAAGGAAGCCGACGGCGATCCCTTCGATGGGACGCTGCTGCGCTACATCAATCCGACCACCGGCGGATCTACCTACCCGACGATGTCCTGCGAGGTTCAGCTTTTCAAAGCTAGAGAAGCGACGAAGGCTCATCGCCACACGAGCACGGCGATCTATCATGTTTTTAGAGGACGGGGCCGCACTAAAGTCGGCGAAGGTTATCTCGAATGGAAGAAAGGCGATACTTTCGTCGTGCCGCTGTGGCAGTGGCACTGCCATGAAAATCTTTCCAACGAGGAAGCCGTGCTGTTTTCGATCAACGATCGGCCGGTGATGGAATCGCTGCAGCTTTATCGGGAAGAAGCGGGCAATTAGCTGGCTGCTGATTACCAGCAAATAGTTTCACGGTAAAATTGCAGAGTGCGTGATATCGGTAGAGGGCCGAGGATCGAAGATAGAGGATCGAGGATCGATTCTTCGGAGTTGAGTCGCTCGCGTTGTCGAGCTTTGACGCCTAATCCAGTTAACACCAAACTGAGTATCGACGATGGCTTCCACTAAGATCAGACTTGCCAGCCGCGCTTACGATGGCGTGTTGCCGATCCTGCGCGGGCAATTAAAAATTCCCGGCGTCGAATTTGAATTCACCGAAACCGACGACGTCCCCGGGATGTTCGCCGGCATGTTCAAGGGACAATTTGACGTCTCGGAGATGTCCCTCGCCGAACTGATCTACTACACCTCGAGGGGCAAGGCGGATTTCGTTGCCATCCCGGTCTTTCCGTCGCGCATGTTCCGTCATGGGTTTATTTTCTGCCGCAAAGATGCCCGCATTCGCAGCCCGGCGGATTTGAGCGGCAGGAGAATCGGCTTTCTGCGCTGGGTTCAGACGGCGGCGATCTGGATGCGCGGCATGCTGGTAGACGAGTACGGCGTGTCCGCGAAAAACTCGGAGTGGTACGTCGCAGCGATACATCATTGGGACGACGCCGATCCGGGCGCCACTGTCGAGCCACGCGACGGTTCGGTGATTCGCATGATTCAAAACTCGGGAACAGACAGTTCCAAGCGAGCCTGCCGCGCGCTCTTCGACGGGCAAGTCGACGCGTTGGGGATCACGGAGTCGCAGCTTGCGACCTTGCTAGCCGATCAGTCCGTTAAAAGGCTATTCGCCAATCCCCGCGAAGTCGAAGCGAGCTATTACCGCAAAACCAAGATTCTGCCGATCATGCATGTGCTCGCGCTGCAAAGACGCCTAGCGGACAAACACCCCGAGCTGCCGGCGAAACTGTTTCGTCTGTTCGTCGATTCGAAGCGCTGGGGGCAGCGCTGGCGCCGGGCGATTCCGAGCCTCGTCGAAGCTTGGCCCAATCATTATCTCGATGAAGAGCAGAAAGTTTTTGACAGTGATCCCTGGGCTTACGGGCTGGAGGCGAACCGGCATGTGCTCGACCGATTTTTGGGTTACTGCCATGCTCAAGGCATTAGCGCGAAAACTATCGCGCCCGAAGAACTCTTCCATCCGACGACGCTGAGCTTGGCCGAATAAACATCGGCATGCTTACGTACGAAGGAGTCCATAAGTGAGTAGCGAAGCTGTGACCGAGGGGCGAGGCCTGGAGAGCGCGGGCATCATAACGCGAAGGGTCGCTTCAGGCCCAGCCGTTCGGCATTTTCACCCTTGGAGAGGACGGGGTGGCGGCCTACAAGCCACAGACCCATTGACCGCGATCGGAAGGGCTCGCCCCTCGGTCGCAAAGCAGATAGTCTCTG
>JACPFE010000035.1 GCA_016183145.1 Deltaproteobacteria bacterium
AAAGCGTACGCGCAACGCCATGGGGCGGATTTCAGCAACTGGACCTTTTTGACGGGAACGGAAGCACAACTCAAAGAAGTATGGAAAGGTTTCGGCATAAGAGTCATTCGCAAGGGACGCGGGCTTGTCCAGAACGACAGCGTAACCACGCTGATCGACCGTCAAGGGTTGCGCCGGTTCAATCATTTCGGCGAGAAGGTGCGGCTCGAAGAGGTGGAAAGAGATCTCCTTTTCCTGCTCGCCGAAAAAGCTAAACTCAATCGCTGAGGACGCCTGGCGGCATCAGCGAATTTGTGATTTAGTATTTGAGCGTTCAATCAATTCACCGAACGGAAACCAAAGGAGTGAGCAGAACAATGAAACGACGGGCAATTTTCTCGCTATTTCGCATGGGCGTTCTCGCCGCTGCCTTGATCATTTCGACCGGCGCCGCCTATTCCCAGGACTTCGAATCCAAAAAGATCGTCCCGTACGTGCCTACGCCACAAGAGGTCGTCGACAAAATGATCGAGTTGGCGGGAGTCAAGAAAGGCGACGTGGTTTATGATCTCGGCTCCGGCGATGGCCGCATCGTGATCAGCGCGGCGAAAAAGGGCGCCCGGGCCGTGGGCTTCGATATCGACGGCGATCTGGTCAAAGAATCGCGCGAGAATATTCGGAAAGCCGGCGTTCAAGATACCGCCGAGATCCACCAGCAGGATCTCCTGACCGTCGACCTATCTCCGGCGACGGTGATTACCATGTACTTGCTGCCCGACGTCAACCTGATGCTCCGGCCCAAACTGTTGAGCCAGCTAAAGCCCGGCTCCCGAGTGGTCTCCCACGCCTTCGACATGGGCGATTGGAAGCCCGACAGGACCGAGCGCTTCAATGGCCGCACCATCTATCTCTGGATCATCCCCACCAAGGGCCGCTAAACCTTCGAAAACCGTTTGCCGGGTGAGAACGAAGTAATCAAGAATGCGCCCATGGGCAAGAAACTATTTCTCGCCGCCGCGGCGGTAGTGTTACTCTCGCTGCCCTGCGCTTACCTGCTCCAGGCGGAGCGCCAGACTCCGGACCGCGAGCCGCTGCGAACTCTCACCGCGTACATCAAAGCGGCCTACGCCCATGATTTGCGCAAGGCCTATCGCTATATCGCCGCCGAGGATCGCCGGCTCAAAAGCGAAGCGGTCTATTTGCGCGAAAAAGGCCCGTTCAGCGGCTTCACTCTGGACGTTGCGCGCAAACTCGCCGAGCTGATCGAGGCGCGGTTGCTCCATACGTCGAACCAAGAATCGCGCATGCGGGTCAATTTGAGCGTCCGGCTGCCCGACGCCAGTAGTCTCTCATCGCTGCTGCTCGACTGGGACGAAGAGCGTCTCAACGCCCTACCTCTCAGGGCGCAGCATAAAATACTCGCCGCCGTCGACGACTTGATTCGCGCGGGCAAACTTCAGATGCTCGAAGGGGAAGAAGAGTTCGCAGTGGTCAAGGAGGGCAACTCATGGCGCGTGCTCTTCGACTGGGCCGCCGGCCTGCGGATCGTCCTGGGCGCTCGCGTGCCCACCGCCGAAGCAATCGAAGCCGCGCCGGTCGTCAAGGAAACCAATGTCCAACCTAATGAGCTTTTTACCGTGACCTACCGAATTAAAAACCGGACCGGCCAGCCGATTATCACTCGGATCATACACCGGGTCGAGCCGGAGGAACTCAAGCGGCATCTGGAGATAATCCAGTGCGGTCTCCTGCTGCCGGTCAAGTTACCGCCGCAAAAGGAAATGGAGTTTACCAGCACCTACATGGTGCGCGGCGACTTCCCGGAAGGCGCTAAGAATTTGAACATCACCTATGAGTTTCAAGCGGCGCGCTAAGTTTTGCTTCGTCGTAATTATGATCGCGGCGGGTATGCCGGTCGCACCCTTGTCGGCGCACCTGCCGATACCGCCGAAGAAAGGCGAAATCGGCCGCAAGGAAGTGAAGACAGCCGCGCCGAGTTTTACGCTCACCGACCAGAACGGAAAACCGTTCCACTTCAAACCGGCGAGCGACAAGCTCGTGCTGGTGAATTTCATCTACACGACTTGCCCCGATATCTGCCCGCTCTTCACCGCGAAACTCGCCGCGATCCAGCGGTCCTTGGAAGCAGAGCGGCGCGACAACTATTTACTCTTTAGCATCACCACCGATCCCGCGCGCGACACGCCGGTTAAGATGAAAGAGTACGCGGAAGCTTTCAAACCGGACTTTCGCCGCTGGTATTTTCTCACTGGTTCTGCAAAAGAACTCGCCCAGGTCTGGAAAGATTTCGGCGTCAGGGTGCGAGACTTGGGCAACGGCCAAATCCAACACACCAATCTCACCACTTTAATCGACGGCAAGGGCTTCCGCCGCGTCGATTACTACGGCGATAAATGGCTGGAGAAAGAAGTGCTCAAAGACCTGCGCCGACTGGCGGGAGAAAAGTAAGGTCGTGTCAGCGAAGCCAACGGCATCAGGAAGCATCTTGAGGTGATAGCCGTGCGCGGAATAACGAGTTAAAATCTTGACGTGGGTAGTCAACATATCGTAGTTAATCGTTATCCTTCGATATATATTGCATTCTTCAAAATCTCTTGGCCGATTTGTGCGTAAAAGACGGTGAGTCAAGCTTTCAACCCACTCAAACGTAGGGGGA
>JACPFE010000125.1:0-447 GCA_016183145.1 Deltaproteobacteria bacterium
CATGGCGATGGTCCAATCCAGCGAACGCGGTTCCGCCGCCGGAGTGACCAATCTCGCGCGCGTGGTCCCTTTCGGCATCAGTCCGACGATTTCTACCTATCTCATGCAGAGCGTATCCCTGACGCTTCCCATTCTCATCGGCGGTGGGCTACAATTGATCAACGACGTCGCCTTCTTTTTGATGTTCCGTAACGTCAGACCACCGGAGGAGATGGGAAGTAAAGGGTAGCCTTCAAGTTTATGGTTCAAAACGTTCAAGCCGTTCAACCGCTTCGCTCCGTTCAATCCCCCACCTTCCTTGATGGAACTCAGGACGGGCTTTCCTCCCCCGCGACCGCCAAAGGACGGATCAGCCTCGGGCTGACGCGGGGGAGGATGAAGGAGGGGGCTTGAACGTTTGGAACGATTTGAACGGCTGGGACCGCCCGATCCGCCCGACGGCTTGAA
>JACPFE010000125.1:454-7386 GCA_016183145.1 Deltaproteobacteria bacterium
CCGATCCGCCCGACGGCTTGAACGGGCCGAGGATTTGAGATGAAACGCCCATCCCGACCCACCGGCGCCGTGCCGTTTTTTCAACGGCTCGCCGAACAGCGCATCCTCGAAGCGCAGCGCAAAGGCGAATTCGACGACCTGCCGGGCAAAGGCAAACCCCTCGAACTCGAAGACCTGAGCTGGGTGCCCGATGAGCTGCGTATCGGCTATATGGTCCTGAAAAATGCTCACGTCCTGCCGCCGGAAGCGGAGCTGCTCAAGGACATTCATACGCTCGAGGATCTCTTGAAGCATGTTGAGGACGAGGGCCAACGCAAATCTCTGGCGAAAAGTCTCCAGTGGAAAGTGATCCGGCTGGATATGCTGAAGAGGCGGTCCATGTCGGTCAATGCTGTTCGGGAATATAGTAGGAAGCTAATCACAAAATTGACGGCAAAATAATCCGACGGTTATTTAGAGCATTAGATATTCGAACAATGGAGAAGGTTCTAAATGCGGTCTAATCCCCACCCCTTTTTGGGGTCCCCTATACTCCGGCTTCTTCCAGGCTTTGGGCTTAGCGCGCCTCTTTCAATACCTGCTGGAGCAGGGTGAAATCCACCACTTGCGAGAGCTTCTCGATCTTGATCCCAAACTCGGCCAATTGCTGTTCGACAAGGAGTTTCAGCGTGGCCTCATCCACCGTGCCGTCTTTGGTGAAGTTTCGGGTACTTTAATCCCAAGGCGGAAGAAATGTCCAGCTCTGTCCGAAAGCAGCGTTCTTCTTGACACTGCTTTCAGAACCACAGTACAGTTGTGTGCAATATCGAATTTGCTACTTTTCGGAGTCGTGGGTTTAGGAGACAAATAATGTGGCAAACTAAGCCGGTGAAGCCTCGTAGTTACCGTATCGTGGGACCTCAGCAACAGGTCGATGAGCGGACGACGCCGCACCCCAGAGTCGAACGTGGAGAACTCGGTGACCGACTTCTCAACTGGCGAAAGACACGCGCCGGCCAAGATCCATTCAGGCGAATTTTCGGCGTCGGCGGCGGTGACCCAAACAACTGCTTGCAATTAATTATGAAAAAGGCGCCCGAAGGGGCAGTGAACCCTAATCCGGCGCCCATTCCTGAACCCACCGAAATGGCCCGTAGGATCAAAGAGGTGGCCCGATTCTTCGGCGCTGACGTGGTGGGAATTTCCCACCTCGACCAAGCTTATGTTTATTCGCACCGCGCCAAAGCCAATCCCGCCGCTGGAGAAAAGGTCGGAGATCCCGTACACCTGCCCCATCGCTATGCTATTTGTCTCGGCTTCTCCAGCGATTACTACAGGTTTTTGAGTAATAACAGTCGAATTTCCGACGCCGAGTACGGGCTTGGCAATCAGCGCATGATTCCCACGACGTTCATGCTGGCTAGTTATATCCGCGAGATGGGTTACCCAGCGCAGTCTCACGATTACTCCAAGGGCGTGGTCAATCCTATACCTTTGGCGGTGAACGCGGGACTCGGGGAGTTGGGACGCCATGGAATGCTGATCCATGAAGAATACGGTTCCCGAATACATCTTTCCGTGGTTACGACGGATCTGCCCCTCGCGGTCGATGAGCCCGTCGACATCGGTGTCGAAGAAGTTTGCAAATATTGCATGAAATGCGCCCGGACCTGCCCGTCGAAGAGCATCCCCTTCGGCGGTAAGGAAGTCGTTAAGGGCGTCGAGAAGTACCGTATCAACGTCGATAGCTGCTACAAATACAGGTTGGCAGGCCGGGACAAATGGACCAACTGTGTTATCTGCGTTTCGTCCTGTTGCTACAACAAGCCTACGGCTTGGTGGCATACACTGGCGGTGAAGTCGATCAAATGGACGCCGATTCCACTGCGGGTGCTCGTTATCAAGCCGCTGCTCTGGATCGACGATCTTTTTTGGGGGAAGAGACCCTGGCGTCACATGAAATGGCTGGGCTATGATAATGCGCCTGAGCCTGCGGTCTGTACCACGCCGGGCTGCCAGGTGAAACACACCAACCTGCAGCACAAGCCGCTGCATGATCCCAAGCAAGTTGCAAAAGCTTCGCTTAACTGCGCAAGAGTGTCGCCTTAACCGGAAGAGGAAAACAAGGCAATGGCATATGTCATCGCGGAACCGTGCATCGGCGTCAAGGATAAGGCCTGCGTGGATGTTTGCCCGATGGATTGCATCCACGGCACTGACGCTGACGCGATGTTATACATCGATCCGGAGGAATGCATCGACTGCGACGCTTGTGTGCCGGTATGCCCCGTGGAAGCTATATTTAGCGAAGCTCAGGTCCCGGAAAGGTGGCAACACTTTATTCGGGTGAATTCCGACTATTTTAACGGGAAAAGATAACGGCGAAGAGAACAACTGGAGGTAGGAGAGAAATGAAGAGCTTTGCTTTCAGTTTCTGTTTGTTCGCGTTGGGGTCGCTTTTCGGGCCGCAGCTTAAAAGCTCTCCTGTCTTCGCCTTGGACGATATTACCGTCTCCTTTCAGGGCCCGGGTATTCTTAACGTTCCTGTTGCGATTGCCTTGCAACGCGGTTTCTTCAAAGAACAAAACCTGGATGTCAAACTGATCCTCACGCGATCCGACGTCGACCGGGCGGCACTGGTTACAGGTAACATCGATTTCACTCTACGGGGAGCCTCGACGGTTTTGTCGGCGGCTAGAGGGCTACCCGTGCGAATGTTGTTCGTAACAACGGTGAAGCCCTTTTGGGCCTTAGTGGTACGGCCCGAAGTGAATTCGGTCAAAGAACTTAAAAATACGGTCATGAGCGTGGCCGGAATTGCCGGCGGGCAGCACATTGCCACCCGAGTGATTCTTAAAAAATACGGATTAGATCCGGATAAGGATGTCGTGTTCAAAGTGGTCAATGCCGGATCACGGCTGCCTGGCATGATGTCGGGCTCGATGGATGCGGGGTTGATGGAGTACGGCGAGGCGTTCAGAGCGAAAAAAAGCGGCTTTAAGATCCTGCTCAATGCAGCCGAGCATTACTCCATACTCGGGGGGGCTATCGGGGCCAGCACCAAGAAGTTGCGCGAGCAGCCGGATCAGGTAAAGCGCTTCCTCAGAGCGAATGTAAGGGGGCTACGACACATGCAAGACAATCGAAGCGCGGCCCTTGAAACGATGATGAATTGGCTGAAAGTGGATAGGGAAACGGCGGAGGGGGTCTATGATCTCGCTATCAATAATTTCGCTAAGGATGGCACAATAGATGAGGCGACGCTCCAAGGTGTCGTCAACGATCAATTGGCCGAGGCTAAGATTAAGGACGTCCTGATATCGCAAGTGACCGACTTTGCTCCGCTCTATCAGATACTAAGAGAGGCGGCTTTCTCGCGGTGAAGACTGGAGGGCAAGCACCACGTCAAAACCCCGACACCAAACCGATGCAACCGCTCGGCCATGATACCCGCATACGCGCTACGATCCTTGTCGCTGCTGAAGATGAGGTTGAGTGTACACCCCTCTGGGTTGCATGATGTGGTTAACCGGGCACCATGAGTCTGGAAATCCTCGCCATGGGTGAGGCGTGTTTTGATTGCCAGCGAAGCCGTCAAGAAGATTTTAGCTAATATTTCGATAAGAGTTGACCGTAACCTTCGATGCTGTCATTCACTCCAGCCATCCTCAGCATATTCCATATCGTCGCCTGATTGCTTGTGATAACCGGTTTGTGCAAATCATGTTCCAGCTTATCAATGACTCCAAAAGTGTGCAGGCCCGTACAACTGATAAAAACAGCTTCACTCTCTAGCCTATCAACCTCCTTTGCCAAGTGATACACCGTCTCAGGAGTCACTCGAGCTATGTCAAATCCGGTTTTGTTAAGCCACTTGGCGTTTAAGACCTGTACCCCGCTGTCTTCGACAAATTTCACGGCCGCTCTGGCTACCGCTTCAAGGTACGGCATTGCGATCGATACCTTCCTTATGCCCATCTTGTTAAAAGCGGTGATTACTGAAGTTGAAGTAGTCGTTGTGGGAAGGTTACCATTTTTTTCCATCATCTTTCTTATCAATCTCTGGTCATGTCCATACCCATCAACAAAAGAAACACCGGTCCCGGTCATCGCCACCACGGCGGGACGAACGTCGCAAATTAACGCGGCGGCGTCCGCCACGTAGTCTTCCGCCTTTTTAAGACGAGCGACAACCTCTTCGTCGTTTCCTCCAGCGCCGGAGAAATTAAACCTGTGGTAATGGCAGGATACTCCCGCTGGTGTTACGAGACCGAATTCAGGCTCTATGGCTAAGATTCCCGAAGGCACTAAGATTCCCAATCTGGCACGCCATCCGTACATATTTAGCGCCTCCTTCCGCTTCAAATAGCGACCCCTTTTTTGCTACAGATTAGTGGAGCGTAGGCCGTTTTGCCAATCATTCGAGCTATGAGGAAGTGGCGTATCGAGTATTGGCCGCTGGGTCCCCGGAATCCACGTAGAGGGAAAACAAAAAAGCCCCTGTCCACCGGTCAGCCTTGATCAGCGTTTTCTCATTCCTGCTTGATCCCCGCTTTCTTGGCCACATCCCGGGCGATGGCCAGCTCTTTTCGGATCCGCTCACCCAGCTCTTTGGGTCCCTCGTACGCGACGCTAAATCCAGTTTTCTCCAGCTTGGCGACAGTGTCGGGCTTCTTGATGGCTTTCTCAAATGCAGGGACTAGCCTGGCAAGCACTTCCTTGGGGAGTTTAGCGGGACCGTAGAACCCAAAGGCGACTTCCAGGCCCACCGGCTGGAGTCCCAATTTGGCAAAGGTCGGAATCTGGGGATATTCCTTCACCTGGCTGCTTACCGCCAGCACGCGCAGTCTGCCCGCTTTGACGTGAGCCGCTACAGCAGGCCAGATCTGAGATGCGCAGTCGATGTGGCCGCCCAGCAAAGCAGTAATGTTCTCCGGTGAACCCTTATAGGGAACATGATTGATCTGCGCACCCGTGGCCATCTTCAAAAGCTCGAGATTGAAGTGGCCCGAGGTGCCCACTCCCGTAGTCCCGCAATTTACCTTGCCAGGATTTTTCTGGGCGTGGCTCAGAAAATCATCGAGGGTTTTCCACGGCGCCCCTGAATTGATTGCCACCAGGGTCTGAACCACACCTACGTTGGCAATCGGCGTGAGGTCGTTGATCGGATCAAAGGGAAAGTTTGGAGTGATGGCCGGTGAATTCGTAAGCGCCGAAGAGTTGAGCGAGCCCAAAGTATAACCGTCAGGCGGCGACTTCGCCAGGAAATCGCTACCGATGACCCCGCCAGCGCCCGGCTTGTACTCTACGGTGAACTCAGCGCTGAGGTCCTTGGAGAGCGTCTCGCTCACAATTCTCGCCACCACATCATTCACCGTGCCCGCGATAAGTGGCACAATGATTTTTATCGGTTTGCTGGGATACTTGTCCTGAGCCACTACGGTGACGGGCAAAACCACAACGATGATTCCGGCAACAAGAACTGCGACCGTTGGCCTAGCCATCTTAGACCTCCGTAAGCTACAAGCACCCGATTTGTCCCTGCGACCCGTCACCGTCCGCCTCTTCAGAGCCCAATTGGGGCGAATACGGAACCAGCCTAATCGAATCTTTCGGAGCGGAGAGTATCCGACAAGGTTCGGTTATGTCAACTCGCGAACAAACGGGGCCAGCAAACGGATTAAGATGAATGTATCTGACCAACTCCAACAAATTGTTCTCCTTCTGATATCGCCACTTCGGGCTAATCCAACTAATCTTTCTCTTTGAGCTTTCTGGGAGGACAGCTCTTGGTCTGGTACAGAAAATCCTTCAGGCGAGAAAATTCTTATTGACATGTCGCGCCGGGCAGGCGTAATTTTGTATCTACGGAGCAAACGATGAAAAAAATTGCCTTAGTCATATGCATTCTTTCGCTCCATTGCTGGGCGGTTCCGCTACGCTGGGCTCAGGGGCAAACCAAACTCAACGTGATTTACCCGGCCATCAGCGGTGTGAGTAACGCTTTGTGGGTTGCCGCTGAAGCCAACACGTTCGCCAAATACGGTCTTGAGATTTCCCTGCTGTACATCCCAAGCGCGCCACAAGTGGTCAGGGTCATGCTTGCGGGCGATTCTCCCATCAGCTTTACCGGCGGGGCGCCTGTGGTAAACGCCAATCTGGGCGGGGCCGATTTGGTTTTTATCGGCGGCGTGGCAAATATGCCCGCCTTTTACTTGATGGCAACGTCGGATATCAAGTCTATCGAGGACCTTAAAGGGAAGACAGTCGGGGTAACGCGGTTCGGTTCCTCCACGGACTTCACCATGCGTTACGTTCTTCAGAAGCACGGTCTGCAGCCTGACAAGGATGTTACCCTTCTACAGATCGGCGGCATGCCCGAGCTTGCGGCCGCGATCTCCAAACGCCTGATCCTTGCCGCGCCGTTCTCGTCGCCCACGAACCTGCGGGCGAAAAAAGCCGGCGCCCACGTCTTGATCGACATGGCCAAGGCCGGGATTGCTTTTCCACATCAAAACATCGCGTCGACGCGTTCGTATATCCGCGCCAACCGCGATGTGGTTGTCAATTTTCTCAAGGGATATTCGGAAGGGATCGAGAGAATAATCAAAGACAAAGCTTTCACGAAAAAGGTGATTCGAAAGTATACCCGAGATCAAGACGAAGAAATTCTTGAGACCACCTATCAATATGGCTTGGACTATATCGCCCGGCCGCCCTACCCGACCCGGGAAGGGATTGTCGAAACGTTGAAACAGACCGCTCATCCCAAAGCCAAGACGGCGAATCCTGACGACTTTGTCGACATGAGCTTGGTTAAAGGCTTGGAAGACTCCGGTTTCTTCAAACAAATCGGTTTGCAAAAATGAACAAGAGCGGCGACCTCGAGTGACAGACACAAAACAAAATATATTCGCACTGCAGAAACGAAGATTGTAAAGAATGTGATTCCG
>JACPFE010000126.1 GCA_016183145.1 Deltaproteobacteria bacterium
CGGCTTTGAGTTGAGGGTTGTTCGATCTCAACGGCAAGAAAAGAAGCCAAAGTGAAGTGTAGCCTGTTTACCGAGATTCAGTGCCCCCAAGGCTCGTCGCCGGCGCAGCGGCTCGAGGAGTTCCTGGATCAGGCTGAACTGGCGGACCGCCTAGGGTTCAATACGTTTTGGATCGCGGAAATCCATTGTCAGCCGAAATTTTCTCTCCTCTCGGCACCCTATGTGGTGCTCGGCGCTGCTGCACAACGAACCAAGAAGCTCCGCCTGGGCGTCGCCGTCAACACGCTGCCGGTGCATCATCCGGTGAGTTTGGCCGAACAAGCGGCGATGTTGGACTTGGTCAGCGGCGGGCGCATGGAGTTCGCCGCCGGCGGCGGCCATCCGCATAGCCGGGCCTACGAATGCTTCGGCGCGGATCACAAATCGACCCACGAGATCATGGCCGAAGGACTGGCGGTGATTCGCAAGGCCTGGTCTGAGGAAAAGCTCACGTTCGAAGGGAAGTTTTTCAATATCCCCGAAGTAGTCGTCAATCCCAAACCGATTCAGCGGCCGCTGCCGCCCTTCTGGATGGCGACCAGTTCGCTGGACGGCGTCGAGGTCGGCGCGCGCCTGGGAGTCAATTTGTTCCTGCCGATTCATACGCGCGCGCCCGAGCAGGTGGTCGAATATGCCGGCGCCTATTGGGACGGGCTGAAAAGGCATGGCCATGATAGCAAAACGCGCGAGATCGGCCTGCTGATTCCGATGCATTTAGCGGCGACGAGGGCTGCGGCGCAGGCGCGTTGCGAAACCGGCATCATGAGCTATTTTAAGACCATCGCCGACATGCGTCTGGACTACACCGAGTGGCTGACGCAGCGCGGCGCGGAGTTGCCGGCGCGGCTTAAAACGGCGGCGGGGGCCCAGGTGTCTTTTGAAACGGTTTGCGATAAACATGCCGTCATCGGCGATTCCCGGCTCGCCGTCGAGAGAATTAGAGAGCTGACGGAAAAGACCGGCGCGACGAACCTGCTCACCTGGTTCAACATCGGCATGGTGCCGCACGCGCTGGTGAAAGAGTCGATGAAACAGTTCGCAGCGGAGGTCATGCCGAGGTTGTGAAAGGGCGAACATTGTAGGGGCACGGCATGCCGTGCCCCCTACGTGAATCGAAACCGCGAGGGAGGCTTGCCATGGAAGACTTAACCGAACAAAAATGCGAGGCCTGCCGTGTCGGCGCGCCGTCGGTGACCGCGGAGGAGATTAAAGAGCTTCAGCCCAAGATTGCCGATTGGCAAATCATCGACGAAGATGGTATCCGCAAGTTGGATCGACTGTTCAAATTCAAGAACTTCAAGGATGCCATCGCTTTTACCGACGCCGTCGGCGCCGCCGCGGAAGAAGAGGGCCACCACCCACGGCTGACCACTGAATGGGGGAAAGTTGCTGTTACCTGGTGGACGCACAAGATCAGGAACCTGCACAAGAACGATTTCATCATGGCGGCGAAGACAGACGCGATCTACAAGAAATATCCGCAGCCGTAGCGATCAAGAATGGAATGTTGGGTGATGAAATGATGGGCGAAAAATGTTTGCAACATTGGAGGTTGTCATGCTGAAGCGATTAATTGGATTGCTGGTGTTGACCTTGGCGACCGTTTCGTATGCAGAACTTGGGCGCGCGGCGTCAGGTGACGACGGCTTCTACAAAGGCAAGACGATCCGCTTGATCGTTGCGTTCTCGGCGGGCGGCGGCTTCGACACCTACTCGCGCACCATCGCGCGCCATTTGAGCAAGCATATTCCCGGCAACCCCACCATCGTCGTCGAGAACATGACCGGCGCCGGCGGCATCATTCACGCCAATTTCATGTACCTGCAAGCCAAGCCGGACGGTCTCATCATCGGCAACAACATCGGCGGGCTGTTCCTCCAACAGATCATGGGCGCCAAAGGGATCGAATTCGACGGCAAGAAATTCGAATACCTGGGGGTTCCCGGCTCGGATCACATCGCCTGCGGTATTACCAAGGCAAGCGGGGTGACTTCCGTGGAGAAATGGTTTGCGGCCAAGGAGCCGGTGAAGTTCGGCGGCGTCGGACCCGGAGGAACGGCGTCGGATGTCGCGCGCGCGCTGCAAGCGGCGCTCGGTCTTCCGATCAAAGTCATCGACGGCTACAAGGGGACCGCGGATATTCGTCTCGCCGCGGAGAGCGGCGAACTCGCCGGCGTCTGCATCGCCTGGGAGTCGCTCAAAACGACATGGCGCAAGGCCATCGAGTCGGGCGACGTGAACATCGTCGTTCAGGCGATGCCGAAAAAACATCCGGACCTGACCAAGGTGCCATTGGCCATCGACTATGCCAAGACCGAAGAGGCTCGGCGGCTCCTCAAATACGGCGTCCACGACACCGCGGTGATCACACGCCCGTATTTTTTGCCGCCCGGCACGCCGAAGGCGCGGGTGCAGTTGCTGCGCAAGGCGTTCGCCGACACGTTGAAAGACCGCGAGCTGCTCGCCGAAGCGAAGAAGGCCAACCTGGAGATCGAATATGTTTCCGGGGAAGATGTCGACGCCGTAGTTCAGGGGTTGTACAAGATCGAGCCGGCCTTCGTCGCGAAGCTGAAACAGGTGCTGGTGCCGTAGCGGTTCATGGCATCCCGTCTCCCGACGACTCGTCGGGCGCCGCGTACGGGCGCCGGCGAGTCGAGTCCGGGTCAGTGGGCAGGGCTGGAAACCGCTGAATCCACTGCCGTTGGGGATCGAAATCGCTCCCTTTCTTTCGCTCCATCAGTGGATTTCCACCTATTGTAAGAAGGGCGGGTTTAAAACCCGCCTCTACATGGTGTTAATGTACGGATTTCCGGGGGTGAGACTAGCTCTGCAGATGTTTTTTGAGGAATTCTAACGTCCTACTCCAGGCATCCTTGGCGGCCTCGGGATTATAGCGCTGTGGATTGGTATCGTTATTAAAAGCATGTTGCGCGCCGGGATAGATCTTGTACTCGAAAGATTTGCCGTGCTTTTTCATCGCTTCCACAAGTTCCGGCACCTTCGCGGTGATCCTCTCGTCTTTCTCGCCGTAGCTGGCCAGGACCGGAGCGGAAATATTTTTTACGTCGTCGAGGTCGTTGGGGTTGCGGCCGTAATAAACCACGCCAGCCGCCAGGTCTCTATTCCGAGTCAATATCAACGTCGCTTGCCCTCCGCTCCAGCAAAATCCGACCACGCCGATTTTGTTGGCTCGAACATAATTCTGGCCTTTTAAGTAATTAATGGCTCCGGTAAGGTCTTTGGTGACGACTTCCTCATCGACTTTGCGAATGCCCTCGATGGCCTCAGCCGGTGAAGCGAACGCCCCGGTTCCGCCCTGGCGCGATAAGAGATCCGGAGCCAGGGCGACATAACCGACCTTGGCCAACCTTCTGGCTACGTCCCGGATATGATCAACGAGCCCCCGGTTCTCGTGAAGCACCACAACCGCCGGAAGCCTGCCTTCCCCCGTAGGCCGGGTGAGATAAGCGCCGATAGACACGCCGTCCGTCGAACTGTACTTGATATCGGAAGAAATCAAGGCAGGATCGTTGGGGTCCACCAGATTCGCATAGCTCGTTGTTGGCGCAAGCGCGTCAACTAACGTCGTCGCAGCCGCCAGGCTCCCCGTTAACACCAATGTCCTGTGTATGAACTCGCGGCGGCTGATTTTGCCCTCGCGATATTCTTGCAGCACTTGTTTTATCTCTTCTGCCACCTTCCCTCCCTAGTCCTCAAGATGTTTCTTAAAGAATGCTAAAGTCCTACTCCACGCCTCTTTCGCGGCCTCCGGCCGATAACTCTGCGGACTCGTATCGCTGTTAAACGAGTGCGGCGCGCCGGCATAGATCTTGTACTCAAAAGACTTACCGTATTTTTTCATCGCCTCTTC
>JACPFE010000127.1 GCA_016183145.1 Deltaproteobacteria bacterium
TACCTGGCCGTGGAAGAGAAACCCGTTGCGATCGAAAACCACCCGAGTGATCTTTTTTTCCTGGCAAATTTTTGCCAGCGCCAGCCCCACTTGCTTTGCCGCCTCGACCCCTTTGCCCATCTTGCCCTTGGCCGCGCCGGGCAAGTTGGCGGAAAGCGTCGAAGCCGCCACCAGGGTCGTGCCGCGGTCATCCGAAATGACCTGAGCGTAAATATGTTTATTGCTGCGAAACACGCAGACCCGAGGGCGCGCGTCGGTCCCCAGGACTTTCTTGCGCACTCGCTCTTGACGCCGCCGCCGGCCGGTCTTCTTCTGGTTGCTCGCCATCTTACTGCCTCAATGATTACGCCCCGGCCGCTGAGCCTACGGCCTTTCCGGCCTTGCGTTTGATGAACTCCTCGCGATACTTGATGCCCTTGCCCTTGTACGGTTCCGGCGGCCGCAGACTGCGAATATTCGCCGCCATCTCGCCGAGCAAATGGCGATCGGCGCTGGTGAGCGTAATGATAACTTGGCGCTCCACCGTCGCCGTCACTCCCTCCGGCAAGGGGAACACCACCGGATGGGAATAGCCCAGCGTCATATGAATCTCTTTGCCCTTGACCTCGGCGCGATAGCCGACGCCGTTGATTTCCAGCACGCGGGTAAATCCCTGACTCACCCCCTGCGCCATGTTGGCGATCAGCTTGCGCGTGAGTCCGTGCAGCGCGCGAAATTTGCGCTCATCCGATTCTCTTTCGACGCGCACCAGATTGCCGTCGACCCTAACCTTGACTCCGGCGGGAATCGCCGTCGACAATTTTCCCTTCGGCCCCTCGACATGAACCGACCCGGCATCCACCGCGACCTTAACGCCGCTGGGGATCGCAATAGCAAGCTTTCCGATACGAGACAAAGTTCACCTCAACTCTAACTACCAGACCGAGCAAAGCAGCTCGCCGCCGACCTTCGCCTTCTGCGCTTCGCGGTCGACCAGAATGCCTTTGGGCGTCGACAGGATATGAATGCCGAGTCCCTTGCGTACCGGAGTCAGCCCCTGGGCACCGACATAAACCCGCCGGCCCGGGCTGCTGACCCGCTTCAACCCGGAAATAATCGGGCGGTTCTCGCGGTCGAATTTGAGCTGGATCACCAGATCCTCGCCGCCGCCCTGCGCAGCCTTGACCCTCTTCGATTCCTTCAAATATCCCTCTTCAATGAGAATTTTGACGATGTTTTCCTTGAGCCGCGACCAAGGGACGGCGACTTTTTGGTGGCGCGCCCGGGCGGCATTACGAACCCGGGTCAACAGGTCGGCGATCGGATCGGTCATTCCCATGATATTCTCCGGAGCCTACCAACTGGCCTTGATCAGGCCCGGGATATGTCCCTTGCGCGCGTGATCGCGCAGGCACAGGCGGCACATGCGAAAACGGCGGTAAAAGGCCCGCGCCCGGCCGCACAGGGGACAGCGGTTGTATTCCCGAACCTTAAATTTGTTCGGCCTTTCAGCCTTGATCCGAAGACATGTCTTTGCCAATGGTAGTCTCCCTTATCTCCTTAGCCGCCGAACGGCATGCCCATCAATTTGAGCAGTGTCCTGCCTTCCTGGTCCGTCTTGGCGGTAGTAGCTATCGTGACCGTCATGCCATGCGCCTTTTCTACCTTGTCCGCCTGGATTTCGGGAAAAATGATCTGCTCTCTCAGGCCCAATGAATAATTGCCCCGGCCGTCGAATGAGCGGTCCGATATCCCCTTGAAATCCCGCACCCGCGGCAGCGCGGCATGGATCAGCCGATCCAAAAACTCATACATCCGCTCGCGCCGCAGCGTCACCATGCATCCGATGGGCACCCCCTGGCGCAGTTTGAAATTGGCGATGGCCTTCTTGGCACGGGTCACCACCGGTTTTTGCCCCGCGATGGCCGCGAGCTCTACCACCGCGGTGTCGAGCGCCTTGATATTCTGTGTCGCTTCGCCCAGCCCGATGTTCAGCGTGATCTTCTCCAGGCGCGGCACCTGCATGGTATTTTTGTAGCCGAACTCTTTCATCATCGCCGGCACCACGTCTTGCCGATATTTGTCTTTCAACCGCGCCATGATTATTCCACTACTCGAACGCCTCGCCGCAGCGCCGGCAGAGGCGAATTTTCTTGCCGTCGCCGAGAACCTTATGGCCAATGCGCACCGGGGCATTGCATTTGTCGCACATGATCATGAGGTTGGAAGCATGGATGGAGGCTTCTTTCTCCAGGATGCCGCCGGATTGCTGCGGGCCCCGCGGTTTGGTGTGCCGCTTGACCATATTGACCCTTTCGATGATCACCCGCTCCTTGTCCACCAGCACACGCAGCACTTTCCCGGTTTTGCCCCGCTCTTTACCTGCAATCACCATCACGCTGTCGTTTTTGCGAATCTGCACGCGCAGTTTCTCCTCGATCTCTAACTACAGGACCTCAGGCGCCAATGAAATTATTTTCATGAACTTCTTGGCGCGCAGCTCGCGCGCCACCGGGCCAAAGATACGCGTCCCCACCGGCTCCTTTTGATTGTCGATCAAAACCGCCGAATTGTTGTCGAAGCGGATATAAGTCCCGTCGGGACGCCCGATTTCTTTCGCCGTGCGCACCACCACAGCCTTCATGACCTCGCCCTTTTTTACTTTGGCGTTAGGGTTCGCCTCTTTCACGGATACCACGATGATGTCTCCGATGGAGGCATACTTGCGCTTGCTGCCGCCCAACACCTTGATGCACTGGACCTTGCGCGCCCCCGAATTGTCCGCCACGTCCAACACCGTTCGCATCTGGATCATGAATCAACCTCACCCGATTCACTTAGACCGCCGCCTGAGCTTCGTCTCCGCTGGACCGGTTTACTTCCGTGGTTTCGGCGCGCTCGATGACCTTGCTCACGCGCCAGCGTTTGTCACGGCTCAGCGGCCGGCACTCGACGATCAGCACGCGATCGCCGACGCGGCACTGATTACCCTCGTCATGGACTTTGACCTTGGTGCGACGGCGAAGATGTTTCTTGTACTTGGGATGCATGACGGTGCGCTCGACGGACACCACCACCGTTTTCTGCATGCGGTCGCTGACAACCAAACCGCTGCGCTCCTTTCTCAATCCTCTCGTGTTCATGCCGGGCCTTTCTTCGCCTCAAGCGCCTTTTCCCTGAGCACGGTTTCCGCGCGCGCCAGATCCCGCCGCGTGTCCCGCAGTTTCATCGGGTTTTCCGCCTGGCTCGCGGCCCGTTTGAGCTTTAAATGGGCGATCTCCTCGCGCAGCGCGGCGCGCTTTTGATTGAGATCGTCGGCGCTCATCTCGCGCAGCTCTTTAGCTTGCATGGGCCAAGCCCCTCCGTTCCACGAACATCGTCGCGATCGACAACTTATGACCCGCCAGCCGGAACGCTTCGCGCGCCAGCGGCTCTTCGACCCCTTCCATTTCGAATAGGATCCGCCCCGGTTGAATCACGGCGACCCATAGTCCCAGGGGGCCCTTGCCCTTTCCCATGCGGGTCTCGAGGGGCTTTTTGGTCAACGGCTTGTCGGGAAAAATACGAATCCAGACTTTACCGCCGCGCTTGAGATAACGGGTCAGCGCGACGCGGGCGGCTTCGATCTCCCGCGCCGTCATCCAACCGCGCTCGACGGCCTTGAGACCGTACTCGCCGAACGCCAGAGCCGATCCCCGGTGCGCGGTGCCGCGCCGGCGGCCCTTTTGAATTTTTCGATATTTTACTTTTTTCGGTTCCAGCATCTTTTTATCCCGGTTGACCGCTATGCGCCGAGCGCTTGGCGCATAGCGTCTCTATCCGCCCAGCATCGCTTTTTGCTGCTGCTCCTCTTCGGTCAAAACCTCGCCGCGGAAAATCCAGACCTTGACACCGATCACGCCGTAGGTGGTGCGCGCCTCGGCGAAGCCGTAGTTGACATCGGCGCGCAGCGTGTGCAGCGGCACACGCCCTTCACGGTACCACTCCGTGCGCGCGATTTCCCCGCCGCCCAACCGGCCGGCGCACTGGATTTTTACCCCCTGCGCGCCCATGCGCATGGCCCGCGAGACGCTTTCCTTCATCGCCCGGCGGAACGCCACCCGTCTTTCCAACTGCAACGCGACGTTCTCCGAAACCAGCTGCGCGTCGAGGTCCGGGCGGCGGACCTCGTGAATATTGATGTAACTTTCGCGGTGGGTGAGCTTGGTCAATTCGTCCTTGAGTTTCTCGATTTCCGCGCCCTTTTTCCCGATGACGATTCCCGGGCGCGCGGTGTGAATATTGATTTTGGCCTTGTTCGCCGCTCTTTCAATCTCGATTTTCGCGATGCCCGCGTGATAGAGGCGGCTCTTCAAAAATTTCTTGACCCGAAAGTCTTCATGGAGCAGTTTGGGATAATCATGCTTGGCAAACCATTTGGAATCCCAAGTTTCGATCACCCCGAGACGAAAAATTTTTGGATGCGTCTTCTGACCCATCAGGCGTCAACTCCTCTCGTCGGCTTCATCCAGGACAACCGTAATATGACTGAGCCGCTTGCGGATTTTGGTCGCCCTGCCCTGCGCCCGCGGCATGAACCGTTTCCACATGCCCGCGCCGTCCACCTTCACCCGCTTGACGAAAAGGCGGTCGACGTCGACGCTCTGGGTGTTCTCCGCGTTGGCCACCGCCGTGCGCAGAGTCTTGGCGACGATGTCCGCCGAGCGCTTGGGCATGAACTTGAGGATATTGAGGGCTTCCTCAACTCCTTTGCCGCGAATCTGGTCGACCACCAGCCGAACTTTTTGCGGCGAGAGCCGAACAAATCTTGTAATCGCGCGCGCTTCCATAATCTCACCAATCGCGACTGGCAAACCTCCGCTTGCTAATTTCCATCCTCCGCGTTGTATCCGCCGGCTCAGCTACGCCTTAGGCCCGGGCGCTCCAGGTACGGCCGCGGGCCTCGGTGTTCCCGCCGCCGGAGCCGCCCCGGGCGCCGTCGGCGCGGCTGGTGCTCCCGGCGCGCCCGGCGCCCCCACGATCTCCTTGGCCTCCGCTTTACGATCCCCGGAATGCACGAAGAAAGTTCGCGTGGGAGAAAACTCGCCGAGCTTGTGACCGACCATGTTCTCCGTGACGAAGACGGGAATAAATTTCCTGCCGTTGTGCACGCCGATGGTGTAGCCGACCATCTCCGGCGTGATCGTCGAGCGCCTCGACCAGGTGCGCACCAACTGCTTCTGGCGCAGCTCGCTCATCGCCGCAATCTTCTTGGCCAAGTGCTCGTCGACAAAGGGTCCTTTTTTGATCGACCGCGCCATCGTTACACCTTTCTTCGCTGTACGATATACTTGTCGGACGCGTGATTCTTGCGCGTCTTGTACCCTTTAGTGGGCTTGCCCCAAGGAGTCATCGGATGGTTTCCTTTCGAGCGACCTTCGCCGCCGCCATGCGGATGATCCACGGGATTCTTGGCGATGCCGCGGGTCGTCGGCCGCCATCCCAACCAGCGTATCCTGCCCCCTTTACCCCAGGAGATATTTTCCTGGTCGAGGTTGCCGATCTGTCCAATGGTGGCGCGGCACTCCGCCAGCACATTGCGCAATTCACCCGACGGGAGCTTGAGCAGCGCATAGGAACCTTCCTTGGCCATGAGCTGCGCGCCCGAGCCTGCGCTGCGCGCAAGCTGGCCCCCCTTGCCGATCTTGAGCTCGATATTATGAACGACCGTGCCAACCGGAATGAACTTGAGCGGCAGCGAGTTTCCCGGTTGAATGTCGACGTTGTCGTCGCCGGCGATCACGGCATCCCCGACCTTGAGCTTCTCTGGCGCCAAAATATAGCGCCGTTCGCCGTCGGCGTAGCGGACGAGCGCGATGCGCGCCGAGCGGTTAGGATCGTACTCGATCGCCTGGACCTTGGCCGGGACGATTTTCTTGTCGCGCTTGAAATCGATTAATCGGTACAGGCGCTTGTGGCCGCCGCCGCGATGATCGGCGGTAATCCTGCCGGTGTTGTTGCGCCCGCCGCTGCGCATGAGACGCTCGCTCAAGGCTTTTTCCGGTCTCTGCTTGGTGATCTCCTCGAAGGTCAGACCGGTGCGAAAACGCATGCCCGCCGACGTTGGAGAATAATTCTTGATGCCCATCTGCGACTCTACTCTCTGTTCGTATCTCTATAGCTCTTTTACGCCCCGCCGAAAAAGTCGATCTTATCGCCTTCCCGCAGCGTCACGTAGGCCTTTTTCCAATCGGACCGGCGCCCCATGCTTCGGCCGACGCGCCGAACTTTACCGAGATAGCGCGCCACCCGAACCTTTTCGACTTTGACTTTGAAAAGCGTCTCGACGGCTTTTTTTACTTCGATCTTGTTGGCATCGGGCCGAACCTTGAACAACACCTGGTTGCCAGCCTCAGTTAGCAGCGACCCCTTTTCCGAGATCAACGGCGCCTGGATGACGTCCCGTGGCCCTTTCATGCCGCCAACCTTTCTTCTATTAGCCTCAGCGCGCCCTCGGTCAGGATCAGATGCTCATAGCGCAGCAGATCATAGACGTTCAAGCCTTCAACCCGCAGCACTTTGACCTTGGGTAAGTTGCGCGCCGAGCGCTCGATGCGCTCATCCGGTTGAGCGATGACGATCAGAGCGCTCTGGACTTTGAGATCAGCCAACGCTTTGGCCATGATTTTGGTCTTCGCTTCTTCGGGCTCGAACGTATCCACCACAATAATCTTGCCGTCGCGGTTCTTCGTGCTCAGCGCCGAAAGCAGCGCTTCCCGGCGCGCCCTGCGCGGCATGCGATACGAATAATCGCGCGGCGTCGGCCCGAAGGTCGTGCCGCCGCCGACCCAAATCGGCGACCGGATACTTCCCGCCCGGGCTCGACCCGTGCCTTTTTGACGCCAAGGTTTTTTGCCGCCGCCGCGCACGAAACCTTTGGACTTGGTGGCCGCCGATCCCGCCCGGCGGTTGGCAAGTTGCATCACCACGGCCTGGTGCAAAAGGTGCGGGCGGGTTTTGATCCCGAAGATTTCCTCCTTAAGCCCCGGCTGAATCACATGGACTTCCATAGAGACTACCCTTTGGCCGCGAGCCGCACGATGACGATACCCTGTTTCGCTCCGGGAACCGCGCCCTTGATCAGCATGAGGTCTTGCTCGGCCCGGATATCGACGACCTCAAGGTTTTGGATCGACACCTGCTCGTCGCCCCAGTGGCCCGCCATTTTTTTTCCTTTGCGCACGCGGCCGGGATAGGACCGGTTGCCGATGGAGCCGCCGTGGCGAAAATATTCGTGGGTGCCATGGGATCCCGGAAAGCCGGCGAACGACCAACGCTTGATCACGCCGGTAAAGCCATGCCCTTTCGAGATTCCGGCGACATCGATGCGGTCGCCGACTTTGAACAGCTCGCTCACCTTTAATTCCTGACCGACTTCATACTTTGAGACGTCGTCGAGACGAAACTCTTTGAGCACTACAAAAGCGCCCTTGCCGGCTTTCGCCATATGCCCCTGTATGGGCTTATTGACGCGCTGGCTCTTTTTGCTGCCGAAGCCGACCTGGAGCGCGTTGTAACCGTCCCTGGCGCTCTCCTTTTTCTGCACGACCACGCAGGGTCCGGTCTGAACGACCGTGACGGGGACCAGGTTCCCTTCGGCGTTGTAGAACTGCGTCATACCGACTTTTTTACCGATCAGTCCTGTCATCATAGTCGCTCAGATTACCCCCTCCTTCATCTTCCCCCGCGATGCGGGGGAGGAAAGAGGTGGGAGTGTCTTTCATTGCAGTTTAATCTCGACATCCACGCCCGCGGCGATATCGAGCTTGCCCAACGCGTCGATGGTCTGCTGGGTCGGTTCCAGAATATCGAGCAGCCTCTTGTGCGTGCGAATCTCAAACTGGTCGCGCGATTTCTTGTCGACGTGCGGCGAACGGTTTACGGTGAATCGTTCGATGCGCGTGGGCAAGGGAATCGGGCCTGCCACTCGTCCACCGGTGCGTCTCACGGTCTCGACGATTTCACCCACCGACTGATCCAGGACGCGGTGGTCATAGGCCTTGAGCCAAATCCTAATCTTCTCATTCATACGTCATCACCCGACTTGCCATCGTACTTGGCAATGATTCCTTCCGCCACCGCCGCGGGCACGGGCTCGTAATGCGAGAACTGCATCGTATAGGTGGCTCTGCCCTGAGACATGGAGCGCAGGTCGGTGGCATAGCCGAACATCTGCGCCAACGGCACCCGGGCATCGATCGCCTGCGCGGCGGGCCGGGTGTCCATGCCCAAAACTTTCCCGCGCCGCGAACTCAAATCACCGATCACGTCGCCCATGAAATCTTCGGGCACCACCACTTCCACCGACATGATCGGCTCCAGCAGCACCGGATGGGCCTTGCGCGCCGCCTCCTTGAACGCCATGGAGCCGGCGATTTTGAAGGCGATTTCTGAGGAATCCACGTCGTGGTAGCTGCCGTCGAACAACGTGACCTTGACGTCGACAATCGGATACCCCGCCAGGGCACCGTTTTCGGTCGCTTCCTTCACTCCCTTTTCGACGGCGGGAATGTATTCGCGGGGAATGGCGCCGCCCCTTACGGCGTCGACGAATTCAAACCCCGCGCCCGGCGCCTGGGGCTCGAGCTTGATCCACACATCGCCATACTGGCCGCGACCACCGGTCTGGCGGATAAACCGACCCTGCTGCTCGACCGCTTTGCGAACGGTTTCCTTGTAGGCGACTTGCGGCCTGCCGACGTTGGCGCCGACGTTGAATTCGCGCAACAAACGATCGACGATAATTTCCAAGTGCAGCTCGCCCATCCCCGAGATGATCGTCTGGCCGGTCTCCTCGTCGGTGCGAACTTTGAACGAGGGATCTTCGGTGGCAAGCTTCTGCAGCGACAGTCCGAGTTTTTCGGTGGCCGTTTTAAGTCCCACGGCCGCCGCGATATCCCCGGCGTAAACTTCTTTGATCTCTTCGCGCTTGTTGGCGTGCATCTTGAGCAGCCGGCCGATGCGTTCCCGCTTCGATCGAGTCGAATTATAGACGCTCGAGCCGGAAGTCAGGGATCCCGAATAGACCCGGAAAAAGCTCAACGTCCCGACGAAAGGATCGGTCATGATTTTGAAAGCGAGAGCGGAAAACGGTGCGTCATCCCTTGCCGGCCGTTCAGCAATCGTCTGCGAATCGGGATCCTTCCCCTTGACCGGTGGGATATCGAGCGGTGACGGCAAATAGTCGACCACTGCGTCGAGCATCGGTTGCACGCCCTTGTTGCGGAAAGCCGAGCCGCACACAACCGGGACGATTTTCAGCGACAGCGCGCCGGTTCGGATCGCTCTGCGCAGTTCGGCTTCACCGATCTCTTTCCCTTCGAGATATTTTTCCATGATTGCTTCATCGCAATCGGCCGCTGCTTCGAAAAGCTTTTCACGATACTCCTCCGCCTGAGCGGCCATGGCCTCCGGGATCGGTTCCTCATGAAACTTCGCGCCGAGGCTTTCTTCCTCCCAAACCACCGCTTTCATTGAAACTAAATCGACGATGCCGGCGAATTTCTCCTCGGCGCCCACCGGCAGTTGCAGCACGACGGGACGCGCCCCCAGCCGATCGTTGATCATCTGGACCACGCGGAAAAAATCGGCCCCCACACGGTCCATCTTATTGACGAAGGCCAGGCGCGGGACTCCATATTTGTCCGCCTGACGCCAAACCGTTTCCGTTTGCGGCTCCACGCCACCCACCGAGCAGAAAACCGCCACGGCGCCATCGAGCACTCTGAGCGAGCGCTCGACTTCGATGGTAAAGTCGACGTGACCCGGGGTATCGATGATATTGACCCGGTGGTCGCGCCACAAGCAAGTCGTAGCCGCGGAAGTGATCGTAATGCCCCGTTCCTGCTCCTGGACCATCCAATCCATGGTCGCGGTGCCCTCGTGGACCTCGCCGAGCTTATAGCTGACCCCTGTATAATACAGGATCCGCTCGGTGGTAGTCGTCTTACCGGCATCGATGTGCGCCATGATGCCGATATTACGGGTCCGCTCTAATGCTACAGTTCTCGCCATCGCATGATCACCGGAAAAAAAGGAGGCGGTCCAACCGCCTCCTTGCTGCAACCCCGAATGAGGTGCTGACATTACCATCGGTAATGGGCGAAGGCCCGATTGGCCTCGGCCATCCGGTGGGTATCTTCCTTTTTCTTTATCGCGGTGCCCCGGTTATTCGCTGCGTCGATAAGTTCGGCCGCCAGTTTCTCTTCCATCGATTTTTCGCTGCGCTCTCGCGACGCCTGGATCAACCAACGCATGCTCAGCGAAAGCCGCCTTTGCGGCCGCACTTCGATAGGCACTTGATAGGTCGCACCGCCCACCCGCCGAGAGCGGACTTCAACGGTTGGGCGGGTGTTTTCGATCGCCCTTTTAAAAACCCCCAAGGAATCCTCCTTGGTTTTGGCGGTAACGATGTCCAAGGAGCGGTAAAAAATCGATTCCGCCACGCTCTTCTTGCCACGGCTCATGATCGTATTGACAAACTTAGCGACCAGCTTGTCGCCGTATTTCGGGTCCGGTAGGACTTCCCGCTTGCGAACTTCCCCTTTACGCGGCATATCGTTCTACTTAGGCCTCTTCGCGCCGTACTTGGAACGGCCCTGGCGCCTTTCCTGAACGCCGATGGAATCCAAAGTGCCGCGAATAATGTGATAACGCACCCCCGGCAGGTCCTTCACCCGGCCGCCGCGAATGAGCACCACCGAGTGCTCCTGCAGATTGTGGCCAACACCGGGAATATAAGAGGTGACCTCAAACCCATTGGTGAGTCGAACACGCGCCACCTTGCGTAGCGCCGAGTTCGGCTTCTTCGGCGTGGACGTATAAACACGAGTACAAACTCCACGCTTCTGCGGAGAACCCTGCAGAGCGGGTGCCGTGTTCTTACGCCGTTGTTGCTCCCGGCTTTCGCGGATTAATTGACTGATCGTTGGCATATTTTCAGCAAAATCTTCTTAGAATTCGTGGGTTGAAGCTAACAACATCGCTTCCCACTTAGCAAAACTTTCTTTTTAACAAATCAACGCGCCATTGTCAAAACTCAAGCTTGCGCGGCTTCGGAAACTTCTCCCTCAACCCTTTCCGGCTCGTCACTCTCAATTTCAACCTTGCTGTACTTAGCGACGCCGGTCCCTGCCGGAATCAGTCGTCCCATGATGACATTCTCTTTAAGACCGCGAAGCAGATCCCTCTTCCCCTGGATCGCCGCCTCGGTCAAAACCTTCGTGGTTTCCTGAAAGGATGCCGCCGAGATAAAGCTCTCCGTCGAAAGGGACGCTTTAGTGATCCCTAATAGCAGCGGTTCGGCGATCGCCGGCTTGCCGTTCTCCCCGATCGCCCGTTGATTCTCCTCTTCGAAGCTCCATTTCTCAACCTGGTCGCCAACGAGAAAATCGGTATCGCCAACTTCTTTGATCCTCACGCGGCGCAGCATCTGTCGCACGATCGCCTCGATATGCTTATCATTGATCCGCACCCCCTGTAAGCGGTAAATCTCTTGCACTTCATCTACGAGATATTTCGCCAGGGCCTTTTCACCGAGGATATTGAGAATATCATGCGGGTTGGATGAGCCATCCATCAACGCTTCTCCCGCCCGGATTCGATCTCCTTCGTGAACGCTGATGTGTTTGCCTTTGGGAATGAGATACTCCCTCGACTCTCCCACGTCCGGCGTGACCACCACCTTGCGCTTGCCCTTGGTATCTTTACCAAATGAAACCATACCGTCGATTTCGCTGATGACGGCGAACTCCTTCGGTTTGCGCGCTTCGAATAGTTCGGCGACACGCGGCAGCCCCCCCGTGATATCTTTTGTTTTAGTGGTTTCGCGGGGGATTTTCGCCAGGACATCACCGGCGTATACGGTCTGTCCTTCCCGCACGTTGATATGGGCGCCGACGGGCAATAGGTAACGGGCCTCGGCCGTAGCTGAAAGACGCGTGGTTTGTCCCCCGACGTCTTTGATCGAGATCCGCGGCCGCTTGTCCATGTCCTTGGAATCGGTAATGACCTTGGTGGAAAGACCGGTCCGCTCGTCGACTTTTTCTTCCATGGTCACCGCTTCGATGACATCGCCGAATTTTACCGCGCCGGTGACTTCTGTCAGGATCGGGATCGTATAGGGGTCCCACTCCGCCAGCAACTCGCCGGCTTTGATTTTAGCGCCGTCTTTCTTCTTAAACTTGGCGCCGTACACGACCGGGTAACGCTCCCTCTCCCGCGCTCGGCCCTTTTCGCCTTCCGGATAGTCCACGATGGCGATTTCGCCGTTGCGGTTCATCACCACGAGGTCGCCCTCTCTATTGGCAACGGTGCTTACGTTGATAAACTTAAGGAAACCGTCGTTGCGCGATTCCAACGTGGTCTGCTCGGCTCGCCGGCTCGCCGTCCCGCCGATGTGAAAGGTCCGCATCGTCAGCTGAGTGCCGGGCTCGCCGATGGACTGGGCGGCAATAACGCCCACGGCTTCGCCCAGATTGATCATGTGGCCCCGCCCCAGGTCGCGGCCATAGCACATGATGCAGACACCCCGCCGTGACGCACAGGTCAACACCGAGCGTATTTTGAGTCGCTCAAGGCCGGCCTCTTCGATGCGCTGCACCAGTTCTTCGTCGATCTCATGGTTGGCTTTGACGATGACTTCTCCGCTGAAAGGATCCTTGATGTCTTCCAACGCGACGCGGCCGAGCACGCGGTCGCCGAGGGGCTCGATGACTTCGCCGCCCTCCATGAGCGGAGTCATTTCGATGCCGTCCATGGTGCCGCAATCGCTCTCGCCGATGACGGCGTCCTGGGCCACATCCACCAGCCGGCGCGTCAGGTAGCCGGAGTTGGCGGTTTTTAGCGCGGTATCGGCGAGACCCTTGCGCGCGCCGTGGGTCGAGATGAAATATTGCAGCACCGTGAGCCCTTCGCGGAAATTCGCCGTGATCGGCGTCTCGATGATTTCGCCGGAGGGCTTCGCCATCAAGCCGCGCATCCCCGCCAACTGGCGGATCTGCTGCGCGCTGCCGCGCGCCCCGGAGTCCGCCATCATAAAAATCGGATTGAAGCTCGGTACGGAAACCTCCCGGCCGGCGTCGTCCTTAACCTTTTCCGTGCCTAGATCGCGCAACATTTCATCCGCGATCCGGTCGGTCACCTCGGCCCAGATATCGACGACTTTGTTGTAGCGCTCGCCGTCGGTGATCAGACCGTTTTTGTACTGCTCTTCGATCTCGCGCACGTCATCGTGGGCGCTCTTGAGAAGCTGCTCCTTGCTCGGCGGAATCAACATATCTTTGATGGAAATGGATATTCCCGCTTTGGTCGCATGGCGGAAGCCCATATCTTTCAGCCGGTCGGCGAAGATAACCGTCGCTTTATTGCCGGCCAGACGGTAACTGATGTCGATCAGGTTCGCCAGCTCCTTCTTTTTCATGACTCGATTGACTTCTTTGAACGGGATCTCCGGCGGAACGATATCATACAACAGCACCCGTCCAGCGGTGCTCTCCACGCGCTCGCCGTTGATTCTGACGGTGATCGGCGCTTGGAGATCCACCTCGCCCTGATCGTAAGCAATGCTGACTTCCGCGGGATTGGCGAACAGCCGCCCGCTGCCCTTGGCGTGCAGCCGGTCGCGGGTCATATAGTAAAGCCCCAGCACGATGTCCTGGGTCGGCACGATGATCGGCTTGCCGTTGGCCGGCGACAGGATGTTGTTGGTCGACATCATGAGCGCGCGCGCTTCCACCTGCGCCTCCACCGAGAGCGGCACATGCACCGCCATCTGGTCGCCGTCGAAGTCGGCGTTATAGGCGGCGCATACCAGCGGATGAAGTTGAATCGCTTTGCCATCGATGAGAATCGGCTCGAAGGCCTGAATGCCGAGGCGGTGCAGCGTCGGCGCCCGGTTAAGGAGCACCGGGTGTTCGCGGATCACCTCATCCAGGATGTCCCACACTTCGGGGCGCTCTTTTTCCACCATTTTCTTTGCGCTCTTGATGGTGGTGACGTAACC
>JACPFE010000142.1 GCA_016183145.1 Deltaproteobacteria bacterium
AACCCGTCCCGAAGTCGCGATGATGATGCTGATCGCGGAGTCCATCGCCTCTACAAGCCTGGGAAGTCGAACGGCAAGGTGTCGGGGTCACTTGGATCAAATTCTTCGCTTACCACGACGAGCAAATAAAAAGGCGCGGTGCCGTCACTCGTGATCGCATGGGCGACGAGAGGCGGGATGGTAACGGTGACAAGATTCCTGTCTCCCATCGGCACAATCGTCTCTGCGCCGGTCCGCGTATCGCGGAGAAAAAGCTTCGCTTCGCCGCTGATAACGCTGAACCATTCCGTCTTGCGGGTATGATAATGCTTGCCTTTGGTCTTTCCCGGATTTCCGACGGTTACATAAAGTTGCGACATGCGCGTTCCGCCCGATAGATTGCTCGATCGCAGCACCTCCGTCAACCAACCGCGGTCGTCGCGTTTAACTTCCAGAGGGTCCACGCGCACGCCATCGATCATCGGCTCACCCCTTCCTCCGGGAGATTTTCCCAATCCCTCTTAAGCTGCGCCAATCCGGCCCGCCACGTCGGCAGTTGAATCCCGAGCCGCTCTTCGGTGGCTTTACTGACCAACGAAGTATCTCTCGGACGCATCGCCGACCCCTCGATCTGGCGGAAAGGGACCGCGTGAATTTTCGCCTTTCCGGGCGCGAACGCTTGCGCCACCGCCTCGGCAAACCCGAAACGGCTGACTTTCTCGCTTGACCCGACGTGAAACAGACCGGTTAAGCCGAGCTCGATAAAGCGCAGGATCAACCCGCTCAATTGCCCCGTATAAAGCGGCGAAAAGTACTGGTCGGCAAATCGCGCCACTGCTTCCCCTCGGCGCAAAGCCTCCACCAGACTTTCCATCATTCCCGCGCGCGGCGGAATCTTTCGGCCAAACATCGTGGTCCGAATGATCAGAAGCCGGGAGCAAGATTGCCGCGCAAGCTCTTCGCCTAATAATTTACTTTTGCCGTAATGGTTCACCGGACTGGGAGCGTCTCGTTCGCTGTAGTCGCCCTTTTCGCCGTCGAAGACATAATCAGTGGAAAGGTAAATCAACTGAGCGCCCATCTCCTCGGCGATGGTCGCCGTGATTCTCGTGCCCTCGCTATTGATGGCTCGAGCCGTTTGCGGCGAACGCTCGCACAGATCGACATCCGTCAACCCGGCCGTATGCACGACGCAATGGGGCCGAATCGCCTTCAGCTGATCCCGGCTGTCCGCTTCAGCGGTCACGTCCATGGCGAACATGGCGCAGCCCTGGACGTCAACTCGATGCGTATGGTAGCTTCCCCAAACCTCGTGGCTGAGCACAGCCTGGCGCAGCAAATTGTGGCCGAGCATGCCGCTGCCGCCGGTGACGACGATTCTCATGACGCAAGCCAGCCGGTGCGCTCTAAGATTCCGCGAATCTCTTCTTGGGTCAGCCGCCGGGCGATGTCCGAACTATACTCTGAAAACGTCACGCGCGAATCCTCCAGATAACCGGAGCGCGTCTCTTCCAAATCAATCTGCGGCAGGATCACAAAAGTCGATCCATCTTCAATCGTCCGCACCGCCTCGGCTTCGGAAACCAGCACCTCGTGAATCTTCTCACCGGGGCGGATGCCGACGACGTTCACCGGCACATGCTTTCCGGGCGCTAAGGACCCCGCCATGACTTCCGCGACATCGGTCACCAGGGCCGCCGGAATTTTGAGAACGAAAGTTTCTCCGCCGATACTTTGGGTCGCGGCGTGAAAGACCAGCTCGATGGCTTCCGCCAGCGTCAAGATAAAACGAGTCATGCGCGGATCGGTGATCGTGATCGGGCCACCGCCTTCGATCTGTCTCTTAAACAGCGGGATCACCGAGCCGCGCGAGCCCACGACATTACCGTAGCGCACGCAGGAAAAAACCGACCGTTTACCGCTCTTGTGAAAATTCGCCGCGGTGAAAAGCTTTTCCTGAATCGATTTGGTCATGCCCATCGCGTTGACCGGCTTGACGGCTTTATCGGTGCTGACGGCAATCACTCTTTCGACATTTTCTTCCAAAGCCGCCTGGATGACATTTTGGGCGCCCAGCACGTTGGTCTGCACCGCCTCCCAGACGTGATATTCGCACAGCGGCACCTGCTTCAGCGCGGCGGCATGAAAGATGATATCGATGCCCCGAACCGCTTGGCGAACGCTTTCGCGATTCCTCACGTCGCCGATCACGAAATTCAAAGCGCGCTTGCGCGGGTACTGGTGACCCATGCCGTACTCTTCGCTCATCCGCACCTGCTTGTCCTCGTCGCGGCTGAAGATCCTGATCTCCAGCGGATCTTCGTCCAGCAACCGATCGACAATCTGATGGCCGAAAGAGCCTGTGCCCCCGGTGACGAGCACGCGCTTTCCCGAAAATAATTTGCCGTTGCGCTCTTCCAAAGCTCGAATCCCCTACGCCCACCGCATTTGATAGAGCCGGTACTTTAACCCTAAAGGATTGAAAGCGACGGCTTGACTCAAGGCCTCTCTAGCCGCCTCCTTCCGCCCTTCCTTCCACCGGCCCTTGGCGAGCCGGTAGTAGCGGTAAGCTAGCCGTCTGGCGATTCGTCTGCGACCGAGCATTTCCCCTGCTTGCGGAAAATCCCGCAGCAATTTTTCTATCACCCGAATATTTTCCAAAAGCCTGAGTTCCTGATTGCGGCCTATGTTACCTTCGTGCTTTCGATAATAAAAGACGACCTCGTCCAAATAGGCAACTGGATATTGCATGAAGATCCGAAAGGCGAGATCCAGGTCCATCGAAATGCGCAAACTCTCGTCATGCCCGCCCACGGCGTCGTAACACTTTTTTGAGATCAGGGATGCCTGGAGGCGCACGATGCTCTTGTCAAACAGGTCTGTGAGCGAAACCCCGTTCTGGGCCAATCGGCGCGACTTGCCGGTCGAGAGTATCGTTTCCCTGTTGTGTTCCTTGCCACTCAAATACGCGCCATTGGCGAAAACCATCCCGCAGCCCTCATGCCGCCGCGCAAAATCGTACAGCGACTCCAGATAATTCGGCGCGCACAGGTCGTCCGAATCCTGGATCGCGATCCAGGGTGCCCGCGCGTGACGCACACCCAGGTTACGGGCCGCCGACGGGCCACGATTGTCCTGATGAATATAAATGATTCGCTCACCGTAAGCACGCACTACCTCTTTGGTTTTGTCCGTCGAGCCGTCGTCAACGACAATCACGTCGAAGTCTTTGAAGCGCTGTTGCAAAACGCTCTCGACGGTCTCCGGCAAGAGATCAGCCCGGTTGTAGGTGGCGATGACGACGGAAACCACCGGGCAGCTCGCAACGCTCTGTCGCGCGTTCATTCCCTTCCTTTGGACGCCCCAACCCGTCCTTGCAAATACCCCAAACCTCGTAAAATCCGGCCTTCGGCCCGGTAGAGCTTACCCGTCTTTCCCAAGGCAGCATAGATGCAAAACTTGAAACAATTTCCGACCAGCTCGGGCAACACTTTGCCGAACATTGATTCCTCGCGATAAATGCTTCGGCTCAACCCCTTCCGATGTTGAACGGCCCGGTTGTAACGCCGGCCGTAGCGCGCCGGGTCAAGCTCATGGTATACGACCGGGTAGGGAGTGTAACCGATATTAAAACCGGCGGCACGAATCCGTCGAGAGAATTCGGTATCCTCACTAAAACCTGACGCGCCGGGTCCTAACCGGGTGTCAAAAAATCCCACTCGCTCAAATACACCACGTTTAAACGACATATTGGTGCCGGTGAGTCCTCGGATCGCCTTAGACTGGTCGCCATAATCAACAATCGGGATATTGTAATAATAGAGTTTGTTTGGGTCCGCGGTATTGCCGAAAGGATCCACGCCGGGCAGCACTCGACCTTGCAACGCGTCAAAACGGCAGATCTGATGGGATTCCATGACCCCGCGAATCCACTGCGAATCCAATACGACGTCGTCGTCAACGACGCAGATAATCTTGCCGCGGCAATTTTTCAATCCGAGATTGAGCGCCGCGGACTTGCCCCGCTGCGGTTCGTGAAGAATCGTGAGAGAATACTTCAACGACCGTTGCTGCTTCTCCACAAGCAGCCCTCGAGTTCCGTCGCTGGAATCGTTGTCCACGACCAGAACTTCCAGCGTGCCAGCATCTGGTAACTCCAAGCAATCAAGGCTCTTCAGTAGCCGTGCCAAGCTGTGACAGCGGTTGAAAGTGGCGACGATAAGACTGATTTCAAAAACTATTCGACTCACGCCTCTTCGACTTCCTCCGCCAACACCATTTGCATAAGAGTAATAGATTCCCCAGAAATCGAGTTTCATTGATCAGTGCGAGGAACCGGAAATGGCAGATCTGCGGATAGCCGGCGATGCCGAGGTTAATATCCCGCGAAATATCGTAAATACTTAGCACCGATCTCGAACAAATTCTACCTGGAAGCCAGCGCTCAATCGATCGGCTCACGATGGCTTGCCCCACTGCCGTGCGTATACCGCATCGTAGTATTGCTGGTACTCTCCCGACGTCACCCGCGCGACCCAATCCGGGTGACTTAGATACCAGCGCACCGTCTGCTCGAGACCGGATTCAAATCCGGTGCGCGGATACCAACCCAGCTCCCGGCGAATGTTTTCGGTCTTCAAGGCGTAGCGCCGGTCGTGACCCGGCCGGTCGGCGACGAACTCAATGTTGCTTTCCACTTGTTCAAGATGCTGGCCCGTTTGCGCCGCCACCGCACGGCAGACCGCTCGCACAACGTCTAAATTTTTCCACTCCCCGCCGGCTCCGATGTTGTAGAGCGAACCCGGCCGCGCTTTGTTGAGCGCCGCCAGAATGGCCCGGCAGTTATCCTCGACGTGCAGCCAGTCCCGGCTCTGCCTGCCGTCGGCGTAGACGGGAAGCTTCAGCCCCGCCACAGCGTTGCGAATGCACAGCGGAATAAGCTTTTCCGGAAATTGAAACGGCCCGTAGTTGTTCGAGCTTCGGGTAATGATGATAGGCAAATCATAGGTGCGCCGGTAGGCCAGACAAAGCAAATCCGCGCTCGCTTTACTCGCGGCGTAGGGGCTACCGGGACGCAGAGCGGACTCCTCGGCGGCGGCATCCCTACCTTCCCGGTCGCCGTAAACCTCGTCGGTGGAAACGTGAAGGAAACGCTTTACCGGAACAGCGCGGATCGCCTCCAGCAGTACATGCAGGCCGCCGATATTGGTCTGCAAGAACAGTGACGCGTCGAGAATGCTCCGGTCGACGTGCGACTCGGCGGCGAAGTTGACGATCGCCCAAGGTCGTTCTTCCTTTAAGACCCGATCCACGAGATCCCGGTCGGCGATATCGCCCCGCACGAAGCGAAAGCCGCCGGCGAGGTCCGAAAGGTTTTCCAAATTACCCGCGTAAGTCAACTTGTCGAGGTTGATGACGCGGAACTTTTCCTCCGCGCAGAGCAATCTGACGAAATGGCTGCCGATAAATCCGCAGCCGCCGGTTACCAGAATCGATTCCATACCAACCCACGTTGCCCGGAAGATTCCCTTATGATGGTTATTCCGGGTTTACTGTGAAGAAGTATTCACCACAGAGGCACAGCGCGACCGAGCCGCAACCAAAGAAGCAATCATAATTTCACCGCTGAGACGCTGAGATCGCAGAGTTCGGAGTATCTTATAATCGAAAACTTTTTCCTCCGCGCACTCCGCGCCTCCGCGGTGAGTTCTCTTGTGGCTCCGTTCATATTGAATAGCCACCGGAAAATTTGCGCAAGCCGCGGAAATTATCATGGATAGTAGTACAGAGTTCGCAGAGTTCGGAGTATTTCTTCATCAAGAACTCTTTACTCCGCGCCCTCGGCGCCTCTGCGGTGCAATGTCCGAGTCCTTGCACTGAAATAGCATTCACCACGTTTGCCACACGAAAGCCTGAAGAGCCATATAAATCTCCCGGCCGTCAGGTTCCATCAATAGTCAAAATTGTTATCGGCGTCACGGAGTCTCGGCCAATTGCGGTCGCGCTCGGATAGTTGCGGATCGGCCAGCGGCCACCCGATAGCCAGGTCCGGATCGTTCCAGAGAATGCCCGCTTCATACGCCGGCGCATACTCTTCCGTCGTCATGTAATGCACCTCCGCCTCCGCGCTGGTAACGCAGAACCCATGGGCAAAGCCCGGCGGGATATAAAGCATGCTCCCCCGGTCGCCCGAAAGCGTCGAGCCGAGCCACTTGCCGTAGGTGGGTGAACCCAAGCGCAGATCGACGGCGACGTCGAAAATCTCGCCCGCAAGCGCGCACACCAGCTTGCCCTGGGCCTTGGGGTGCTTTTGATAATGCAGCCCGCGCAGGATGCCGCGCGCCGATCGCGAGTGGTTGCTCTGAACGAAAGTCTCCGTGATCCCGTGGGAGGCGAAATCAGAGCGCTTGTAAGATTCCATAAAAAATCCCCGGTCATCGCGAAAAAGACGTGGCTGGATCACGATGATGTCGGGAATCTCTGCGCGGGTGAACTCGAAGGGCATCAGAGCAAGACCTCGGAATCGTCGCCGATCATCAGGCGGTAGGCCTGGTGGCTACCCTGGTTTTTCCGCACTGCGGAACCTTTGCCCAGCAGGCTATCCTCCAGCCGATCCACCCCTTCGACGCACGCCTGCTCCAAAAGAACGCAATGTTCCAGCACCGATCCAAGAATACGGCAGCCGTCGCCAATCGAAGTGAACGGACCAATAAACGAACTCTCGATGCGGACGTTTTCGCCGATCACCACCGGACCGCGCAACTTGCTGTTAATGACACGGCTCCCTTGGCCCAAGCGCACGCGACCGGTCAATTCGCTGAGGGAATCGACCTCGCCGTCGAGTTGGTGTTTCAACCATTCGTCAAGAACGACCGTGTTCGCCGTCAAGAGATCGTCTTTCTTGCCGGTATCGAGCCACCAGCTAGCGATTTCATGGCTCGAGACCAAGCCCCCGTGATCGAGCAGGACTTGAATCGCGTCGGTGATTTCCAACTCGCCGCGCCAAGACGGTTTGAGTTGGTCGATGGCGTCGTGAATCTTCTCGGAAAAAAGATATATTCCGACCAGCGCAAGATTTGATTTCGGCTCCTTAGGTTTTTCCACGAGCTTGGTGATGCGCCCCTGACCATCGATTTCGGCGATGCCAAAGGCCGAAGGGTTGCCCACGCGCTTGAGCAGAAGCGTCGCATCAACCTCCCCAGCGACAAAATCCCGGCAGAAGGTGCTGATCGCCGAGCCGATCAAATTATCGCCAAGATACATGACGAAAGGGTCCCGACCGAGAAAAGGCCGGGCGACCTTGACGGCGTGGGCGAGACCGAGAGGTTCTTCCTGCACAATGTATTCGACCCGGAAATTCCACCGCTCGCCGTTGCCGACGGCCTCGCGAATCGCGGCGCCGGTTTCAGGCCAGTTGCTTGGCCGCGGTATAGGTGAGCGGGCGCAGACGAGTGCCTTTACCGCCGCTGAGTACGAGACCTTTTAACGCCATAAAATGACCCACGACCAACCGTTACTCCGCTCGCAGAGTTCGGCCGCCGAGCCCGGATAATTTCTCAGCCCCAAACCTTACCCCCTTGGCCTTGGCGCCGCTCTGACCACGAATTGATAGGCGAGCAACGTCCGCCACATCCGAACTAATAGGTAATGGAATTCATGCAGCGGCGCAAACAGTTTGTGATCGGTCGCGGGAAGCGCCAATTGCACCGGGATCGGCGTCGCCGCGACATCGAGCAGGTCGCAGCCGCAGTTTTTTAACATCCGATTGAGACTCGACAGGGTAAAGAAGCGCAGATGGGTGCGATCCAGTATGCCCCGGTCACGATAATCGAAGCGGCCGAAAAGCAGACTCAGTCGCACCACGAGGTTGGCGATGTTGGGCACCGAAACAATCACCTCTCCATCCTTCTTAAGACAGGGAAGGGAGCGCCTGAGCACCGCTTCAGGATCGCGCAGGTGTTCGAGCACATCCGCGAACAGGATATAGTCGAACTCAGCGCTATAGGGAAAGTCGAATTTCTCGATGTCGGCATAGTGAAAAGCGTCGTAATGGGATTTCGCCCGCTCCGCCGAGTCCCCTTCCCTTTCGACGCCGGCCAGCCAATGCCCCCGCGCTTTGAGGACCGCGCCGAGATACCCGTCGGCCGTGCCGACATCCAAGATGCGTAAACGACGGTCCGTTTGCGAGAGAATTTTTAATATCCGGTAGTGGCTGTTGTATTTGAATTTTTTGAATTGGTAGGGTCGGACAGCCAATAGCGTCCTCTCAGTCGGCGCGCTTATATCGGGCCGGGAAACATTGGAACTGCTTTTGATCCACCAGGGCCCAGCGATGGAGCATGTAGCGCGCCAATAGCGCGACGATGCTCAGGCCGTAACGCACGCTCGCGCGGAAACTCGCGCTCGAAGCCTCCGGGAAGTAGCGCGTCGGCACGGGCACTTCCTTGATGGAAAAACCCAAATGCACGGCCTGCACGAGCATCTCCTGGTCGAAAACAAATTTGTCCGAGTTCAGCAAGAACGGCACCTCTTCCAACACGGTCCGGCTGAACGCTCTATAGCCCGTGTGGTATTCCGCGAGGTTGAGCCCCAGCACATAGTTTTCCAGCCAGGTGAGAAACCGGTTGCCGAGGAATTTCCACCAGGGCATTCCCTGCCGCATGACGTCGCCCCGGAGAAAGCGTGATCCCAACACGACATCGGTCTCCCCCGCTTTGATCGGGGCGATGAGATTGGGCAGCAGCGTGGGGTCGTACTGATAGTCGGGATGAAGCATGACGATGATGTCGGCGCCGGCTTTGAGCGCTTCGGTATAGCAGGTTTTCTGGTTGCCGCCGTAACCGAAGTTTCGCGCGTGGACGAAGACCTCCAGCTTCAGCTCTTTGGCGATTTTCAACGTATCGTCGCTGCTGCCATCGTCCACCAAAATCACCTGATCGACGTTCTCCTTGGGGATCGCGTCGTAGGTAATCCTGAGAGTCTTGGCCGCGTTATAAGCGGGCATGACTACGACGACTTTACACGCAGCCTTGCCCCGTGCTTGCGTTGTCATTCCATTGCCACCTTAACCTTGAACAACAGCATTCGATCTCTGCGATAGCCAACAAACTCCCGCTCGAGCGCCAGGCCGTAGGCTTCGGGCTGAGATGCTATCCCAGGATAAAATTTTTGCCAAGCTTTGCTCTCCACCGCCAGGTAGTCCGCCCGCTGCTCACGAAGCCGACCGGCCAGCCGCGATTCTTCAATGCCGGCCAAGAACAGCGTGTTCGCCTGGGCATAAAATGTGATGCGATCATCCCAGACCGCCACGTTTAACTTTCCCGACCGGTTGCGCTCCTTGAGGTATCGTCCGGTTTCTCGAACATAGCCCTTCTCGCGCGATATCGCGGTCAAGGTTTTCGGCAAGGTGCCGCCGAGAAAAGCCAAGATGATTAAAACGAACACAAGGCGCGCGCTGCGGATCGGCAGAGAAGCGCGCAGGTAGTCCCACGCCCAAAGGACGCCGATGGCGACCCAGCCCAGGGAGACCGGCACGACTTGCAAGGAATACCTGCGCCTTACGAGAATCAGGAGGAAGGCGAACAGATAGAAACACACGAAGCATAAGATCAGAAAATCCTTCCGTTGCCAAACCTTATCGCGAAAAACAAAATATAAACCCGCCAACAGGAAAGGCACATAGGAAAAATGGAGCACCTCGAAAAAAACCCCAAAGGCCGGGAAAAACCCCAGGGTGACTTTGCGCAGATATTGGATCGGGTGATGGCGGACAATATCCAGAAATTCCACCGACTCGACGCTGGGAACATCCTGCCCATCATCCGCTTCAAGAAGTCCGTATGCCTGCATACTGATGGCGAGGGTCATGCCCGCCTTGCGGCTCAACGCGCCCCACCGCCCCGTTTCGATGCTGAGATAGGTGATAAAAGGCAGGGCAAACAGCATGAAGGCCGCGCACCAGACGGCGGCGGATTTAATTCTCCATAAACCGTCAGGTTCTTTTTTAAGCAGCCAGAAAAAGCCGAGGAACGCCGGCACGATGATGAGAAAGCCGAGGGCTTCGGGGCGAATAAGATACCCGAAACCGGCCACCAGGCCACCCCATAGGAAACGGCCTAGCCGTCGGGTTTGCATCCCTTGGTAAAACAGTAACAACGCAAGAGTTGAGAAAAAGAGGAACGGACTTTCCGTTCTGACATGCACCGAGTAGCGGGCCAGAAAAGGACTCAGGCCGGCGAGGACACAAGCGATGCCGGCTACCCGCGCATCGTAAACCTCACAAAACAACCGGTAAAGAGGCCATAGAAGCAGGACACCAAAAAACAAAGACAAAATCTGCCCGGCCAATTCCCATTCGCCGACCAAGGGAAAAAGCGCCGCGATCAGAAGCGGATAGGCAGGTGGATAAACGGAGGCGAGCCCGGCGGCGACGTGACCGGCAAAAAAATCCTGGGCGGCGCCGATATAATGAATGCCATCGGAACTGATACAATAATATTGCCATAGGAGATACAGACGCACCGCAACTGTTACCAGCACGGCGGTCACGATCATTCCTCGACTCCCGAAGAGCGAGTTCGGCGGCTTAGTTTCCATTATTGGTTATTCAGGCTTCTGTGTGGCTAACCCGGCCAACGCTATTCCAGCGCAAGGACTCGGAAATTACACCGCGGAGGCGCGGAGGGCGCGGAGTAAAGAGTTTTTGATTAAAAAATACTCCGAACTCTGTGAACTCTGCGCCTCTGTGGTGAATAGTCTTTCACAGTAATCCCGGAAGACCCCCATTATTCATGATGCCGTGGAATCATTCCGCATCCGGCCTTGAAGAAGTTTTTGTCGGTCCAGGCGCGTGCTGCGCCGATAAATTTTGCCCGCCCACAGCCGTTTTTCGCGCCGGGCATCAAATTCACGACCTAAGTATTCCTTGAGAAAGCATATTTTGTCGGTGCGGCGGAGATGCCGCCCGAGGGTACGGTTCAACTGGACGAGATTCTTAAGTCGGCGTCTTTGGCTGAGTCGATGGCATGGTCGAATACCTTCCAGATCGAGGAGAAAAAAGCAATCGGCCCGATTCTGCCGTCCCTCGACTGCCAGTATATTGGCGTCCTTGAGATCGTCATGGTACACCTGCCGGCCATGCAGCGACCGGAACAGCGCCGCCAGAGAGCGCAGAAAACTTCGGCGGCGGCGAAAGCCGTTCTGACCTTCGAGCTTCGACAGATCCTCGCGCCAATAGGCATCCGCCGTTTTCCCCCCCTCGATTTCTTCGGTGAAAAAAAAACTTTTGGTCACCATGCCCCAGCAGCGGCTTTCAACGGCCGCCACAGGCTTCGCCGTCGCAATCCGCGCTTCTAGTAAAATGGCGGCGCCGCGCAGCGCTCTCACGGCACCAGAATCCCGAAACAAAGAACCAAACAGAACGCGCCAGGAAAAAGCATTGTAGCGCTTGAGGTAAAGCGTGCGGGCTTCGCCGCCGAGGTTGATTCGAATGCGTGCGACCTTGATTTTTCGTTGATCCTTGATGATTTCACACCCAGGTCCTTCAAACAGACGGTCCGCATCCGCGAGCAGCGCGACATCGGCCGGGCCGGCAAACTCCTGAGCCACCCAAATCGACGAGTCTCCCTGGTTACGGCAAACAAAATTAGGAAACTGTTTCACGGCGGTCAAGCTCACAAACTTCCGTTAATAAAGCGGCAAATTTATCAAAGTGTTTTTCCCAGGAAAATCCCTCGGCTAACCTTCTCGCTTCAGCCGAAACTAAGGGATCGGCCCGCCGTTCCAATAATCTAGCCAATTTGCCGGCCAATTCCTCTCGGTCATCGATCCGGTTGACGATCCCTTCGATCAGGTTGCCGGACAGCACCTCGGCAGCGCCCGCCTCCCGGCTGACGAGAACCGGCAGGCCGGCGGCGAGGCTTTCCAATACGACGTTGCCGAATGCCTCTTGCAGCGACGGTAAGGCAACCACGTCCGCCGCCGCGTAATAGTTTTCCACGTCCTCCTGGCGGCCGGCAAACACAATACGCCCCCCTGCCAGCGCGCGAGCCCGCGCTTTATACCATCTCATCCTGGCGTCGTCACCGAGCACCAGAAGACAAGCGTTGCTCAGACCGGGCGCGCTCCAAACCGAGAGCAAAAGATCTAAACCCTTGCGCCGAAAGCCGCTGCCGACGAACAACACCAGAGGCGATTTGTCGGGGATCTGCCAACGTTCCCTGATCTTGCTGCGAAAATTTTCACGCCGGGAGGGATGAAAGCGGCGATGATCGACGCCGTTATAAAGTACCACCACCCGTTCTGCTGGCACGGAATAGTGATGGACAAGATCCCTTTTGACTTCTTCCGACACCGCTATGATTTTTTTGTACCGCCCAGACTGGAACTGGCGCTGCTCAATGGTCAAAACGCTTTGATGATAGGGGCTCAACCGCTGCCACAGTCGCCGTGGCGACCCCCCTTCCCGTCCCAGCCGCTCCAAAAAACCGCGATGGGAGCCGCCGCCGCTGCGCACCACATCCGCCTTGAGCATTCGGCCAAAGCTCACCGCCACCTCGCAGCGGTATTTCCTGATGATCGTGGGCGCGAACAGCGCGAAACTCCACAGCCGCGCGGTTCTTCCCAGGGGCAGAACCGGAACGCGGTGAGCAACGGTATCCCGCGGCGGCTTTACGCCGTACTCGCTGCAAAAGAGATGGATCTCATGTCCCAGGTCTCTCAAGCCTTCTGCGGTTCGAAAAAAGTCCCTTTCGGTTCCTCCCTTTAAATCAAGCCGCTTATGGGCGAGGGCGATTTTCATTGGCGTCGATTTTCCTGGCCACCACGCTCAATCGGTCGATCTAACAATTTGACGGTTAAACACCGTTACACAGCGCGGCTACGCCGCAACCAAAAGAAAATGCAACTTTTACCACGAAGGTCACTCGCCCGGTGGAATTGCGGCCTGGTATTCCACGGGGCAAGAGCACGAAGTTAAGAAGTTTAAAAATATCAATGTTCGAAACCTTCGTGTCCTTCGTGTGCTTCGCGGCGAGCGGGATTTCCTCCAAACGGAAAAGCCCTATGCTAAATCATCGACCCCGCGCCATCCCTTTGTTTCCCGAGCCGCTTGAGCGCGTCATCGAGCGCCATCGCTTTGCTGCCCACTATCCTTTCTAGCTTTTCGGTTCGAAGACCGCCGCGAAGCGGGCGCGGCGCCTTCTGTTTCAAACTCTCGGTCGGCACTGGAACGACAAGGTCGGGCGATCCGCCATAGAGCTTCACGAGCGCCCGGGCAAATTCTGACCGGGCCATGAGGTCCTTGCCAACGACGTTTACGATGCCGCGAACTCCCAGTTGAGCGAGAGCTAAACTCATCTCCGCCAGGTATTCCGCCAAGGTCGGATTGCCGAATTGGTCCATCGGAATCGTCATGCGCTCCTGGGATCGCACCTTGTGGTAAACCTGCATCGCGAAATTCGTTGAATTGGAATCCCAACCGAATAGCACGGTGGTGCGCAGGATCAACGCATTCTCGACAATGTCGCAGATCGCCCGCTCGGCCGCCAGTTTGCTTTGGCCATAGACGCTCAACGGCGACGGAGGGTCCTCCTCGTCGTAGGGTCCCGCCTTGCCGTCGAAAACATATTCCGTCGAATAGAAAACCACCTGCGCGTCCAAAGCGCGCGCCGCCTCGGCCACGGCGCGGGGTCCGTCTACGTTGATTGCAAATGCCTCGTCGGGGTGATCTTCGCAGTAATCGACGTGGGTGAGCGCCGCCGTGAGAAAAATCGTCGCGGGCCGATGGCGCTCTACGCAGGCGCGCACCTGAGTCGAACTGGTGATGTCGAGCGCTTCCAGGCCCGCTCCCGGAAATCTTGCGTAGGTACCCACAGCGTCGGTATGCGCTGACTTCAAGACGCGCATGAGCGCCTTGCCCACCAACCCCGAAGCGCCAACGACTAAGGTTTTCCCTAACGCCATCTCTCAGCCTGGTAGAGCGATACCGCTCGCGTGGTTGGGTACTTGATATGCGCGGGCTTGCGTGTCGCAACGGAAATAAAATCTCATCCGTTTCAAACGCGCTCCCTTTCGCCTCTAACGTTACCGGCGGTCTCCCGATTAAAACTCATCAGTCTTCTGAAACTCCCCGTCGCATCGACAGCGTCGCACTCCCAGCGTCTTTGGCGCGTCTTGCGCTCAAGCCAGGTGAGCAGTCTGCGCCCAGCGCCGCTCCAATCCGGCCGCCCTGAATAGGCGCGGAAAAATCTCATCCGGTCTTGCAGCGTGATGCCGGGCAACGGAATACGGTTGAGCTGCACCAAGTTACGTTTCCAGAGCGAGTGCGCTAACCATAAAGGATAGCGCCGGGTGCGATCATTATCCATCAGATAGAACCGGCACCCACCGCCGGGCTCTGTCGCGATCACGATGTTGGTCGGCACCAAGTCGCCGTGCACGAAACCCGCGTCATGCAGGCATCGAATCTCGCGCCCCAAAGACTCCAGGGCAAGCCGCTTCTCCGCCAACCCCAAACCGGACCATCCGTCACTATAACGATTGCGTAAGAATTCCGGTGCCGGCTCACCAGGGACCGCCGCCGTCAAGACGAAAGCGCGTTTGAGGCGACGCCTTGTTCTCTCCTCGCCCGCGGCGACCGTCGTGGGCACCCAAAAACCCGCCGCCGCTAACGCAACGCTTTGGCGCAAGAACCGAAAAGCCTTGGAGCTGCGACAAAAGTCTTTTACCGCGTCGATTCCGGATGGCGGATGAAAAATTTTCAGGAACAGCGGCGCCGATTCATCTCTCTCCCGACGCTCCAAGCGCACCGTCTGCGGATGTCGATGGCGCACCTGCTGTCCGATAACAGTTAAAACTTCTTGCCACAACTCCCCGGACCAAACATCCGGCAACACTGTGAGTTTCCATTCGCCCTCGATCAGGTCTCGGTATTGCCAATTCTTCGACAAGCCTGCTCCTTGATTACGCCGGCCGCGACAGCGCGAGAGCAATTTTGCCGGCGATTTCTTCGATGGCGATCGACTGCATGCAGATGCGCCCGATCGCGCAGCGCCTTTGGTAGCAGGGCGCGCAGGGCGCCCTTCCTTGAATGACCAAGTCATCGAACCCATAGGGCCCGGTGCGCCGGGGACTCGTCGCGCCCCATAGCGAAACCACCGGCGTCCCCACCGCAACGGCGATATGCATGAGCCCGGTATCCGGCCCCACCGCGACTCTAGCACGAGCGATGACACCGATCGCCTCACGTAGAGAGGTTCGGCCCACTAGATCGGCTGCTTGAACCCCGCGCTCGGCCAACGCCTCTTCACTTAACCGCCGTTCCTCCTTGCCGCCTAACAAAACTACGTCGAGCGCATGACGCTCACGGATCACCCTGGCGCAGTCGGCTATCTGCGTTGGAAACCACCGTTTACTCTCCCACCGGCTGCCGGCGAACAAAACCGCAAAGGAAGGTCCGACCGCCGCCAAATGTTTGTCGACCGCCGTTTCCTCGTCAGCGCTAAGCCTAAAGTTCCATTCCACCGGCGAAGGCTCAAGCCCCAAGAACTCGGCGAATTTCAAATAATGGTCGAGCTTGGAAATGCCATCGCCGAAGGCCGGGATGAAATAATTATTGAAAAGCCAATTGAATTCCTTGCAGTCGCGCCGGTTGAAACCAACACGATGCGGCGCGCCCGACCAGCGGCTGATCAAGCCGCTCTTCAGGTGGCGCTGCAAATCGATGACCAGATCGAATTTCTTGGAGCGAATTTTGTTCAAGAACGGCCAAAAATCCACCCACCAACGCCGCCGGTCGAATAATATGATTTCGTCCACCGCCGGATAGCCCTGAACCAAAGGGAGCGATGGCGGCTCCACGGCCCATGCCAAACGCGCCCGCGGAAATCCGGCGCGCACGAGAGTCGCTAAAGGCAACGCTCGGGTCACGTCGCCGATGGAACCATGAAGCACGATAAGGATCTTTTTGGGCTCAAACGTAGGCGCCATCGGCCTGATAATAAAAATCCAAGAACTCGTCCCAGCGGGCCGAAGACAAATAGCGCCGATCGGGATCCAATTTGTGCGCCGATCGCAAAAGACGATCGAGATTATTCTTCGCCAACCGCGGCGGCAAGTTTCCCAGAACCAATTTTGCTTTGTCAAAATCGATGATATAGGCGGTCACGTTACGATTATCCAAGCAAAGCAGAATGTTTTTCAGGTTGAGATCGGCATGGTAAACGCCTTCCCGATGCAGCGCGCGCACACTCCTGGCCACCGCGCGCAAACATCCCTCCTCACCGGCGTCGCGGATAAACCCGCTCTGGAGCGCGGCCCAAAGATCCTGCGCTCCTGGAATCGACCGAGTCGCCAGCCAACCTCTATAGAACGGCCCCCAAACCGGCTCTACGCAAGCCCCGTAGACCTCTACCGTGGGTATTCCCCGCCGTCGCAGCTCCTCGGTAAGGAGCAACTCACGAAACGGCCTAGGCGGCCAGGTAAAAAACATGCCCCCGGTAAGGCGACGAAATGCACCGCCATGACGATATCGCCGCAAAAGCACCGTGTCCCCGTTGCGCACTCGCACGGTCCGCAATCTCTCCCTTCCTTGAAGCCCGGTGAGCTCGTCGCTGTAAGTGGAAAAATCCCAACTGCGTGCGGAGAGCACGCCCTCCTGGTCGTCACGCAGAATCAATCGGCTACCGCACCCGTCTTCGATTTTTTTGAAGCCTGGTGGAATTTCCCCCCAGGCCCGATACTGGGTAATCATTCTGGGAACAATGCCATCGCCGCGTCGAACTGTCGCGTGAAAAGTCGACCTCTCAGACCCTGATAAACTCGGGGCTAAACGCGTCCTTCCCGGCCGGCGCGCTCTCTCTTTTTCGTTCCAACAATTTAACCACCGCTTGCAGCACATGGGTTGGTGAGATCAGCCGAATGCAATCCTCCGTTCCCAACGGACAGCGGCGTCCACCGTGGGAACCGCAAGGGCGGCATGACAGATCCTTCTCCAATAGGATGGCATTATCCGAATAAGGGTAAAAGCCCAGCGCGGGAGTCGTGGCGCAAAAAATGGCGACGGTGGGCACGCCGCAGGCCACGGCCATGTGCATCGGCGCGCTGTCGTTGGTAATCAACACCCGGCATAGGCTCAATGCCGCCGGCATCTCGCGCAGACCGATCTTTCCCGCAAGGTTGACCAATATCCCGCCGCAAAGCTCTTGAATCCGAGATGCAACCTCCGCATCCGCCGGGCCACCGAAAAGCAATACGTCGCAATCATAGTTCTTTTTAATCAATTGAATGGCCCCCGCGAATCCTTCGGCGGACCACCTCTTAGTCGCCCATATCGATCCCGGATTGATACCGATCAGCGTTTTTCTTTCGTCAACTCCCATCGAGCTCAAAAGCTTTTTGACAACTGCTACAGCTCCGGACCCCGGTGGTAACCACGTTGTCCGGCGGCAGTCCTCCGGCTGGATGCCGAAGGCTCGCAGAAGCGATAAGTTTCTTTCCACGTCATGGCGCTGCGGCTCCCGGGTCACCCGGCGATGAAAAAGGCACGATGCCGCGCTTTGGCGAAACCCTACACGCAACGGAATTCCGGCGAAATACAACATCAAGGCGCTGCGCAACGACTTGTGCGGCGTAAGCGCGATAGTAAATGACATTTTCTTCAAGGTCATGGCCTTCCGCCATATTCCCGACAATCCCCGGTCACTGCCTTTTTTGTCATCGACGATGATTTCATCGATGTCCGGGTGATCTTGCAAGAGTTCTTTTGCGAGAGGGCTACAAGCGAGGACAAGCTTGGCAGAAGGATAACGAAGCTTGATTTCTGAAAGCAGGGGCAGCGTAAGGACCGTATCGCCTAGGAAGCCGTTCTGAAGAATCAATACCTTTTGCCATGCGAGGGAATCCATCGCTAGAGCGGAATCGCCTCATCGATCAGCATCACCGGGATATCGTCCTTGATCGGATACATCAGCCGGCAAGCATCACACACCAAACCGTCCCCGTTTTGATTGAGGTGGATGTCGCCTTTGCATTTTGGACAAGCCAGTATATCCAGTAAATCCTTGCTAAGCGCCATCATTGCCCCTCCATCTATGAGAATCTATCGGATGTCCCTGATTCCACCCTACCCTACCCGACGCGATAAGCTTTATCAATCGACGCCTATGACCGCTGAATGTTTCCGTCGTTGTCGTAGCAGTAGCTGAGATTCAGCTCGTTGGCATCCGGAGCGTTGCCCTGGCCTCTACGTGTGGGGTGATTGGGGCAAGGAAGGAGATGAGGCTTTTTCAGCAGCCCGCTAACGTTTGAAGAGTCCTTCCAAGCCCTTGCGGATGGCATCTTCCGTGGAGCTTCGCTTGCGCTTCTTGGAGGCCGGGGGTGCGGGCTCGTCAGGAGAAGCAGGTTCCGTGGGCTCGAAGAAACGGCGCTGCAATTCTTCCGTGCCGCGACGCAAAAACCCCTTCTGCACCATGCGTCCGAGAAGATTCATGTCGGGTTTGGGTTTTACGTTGGGAAGTTTGCCGGAAATCGTGAACGGTATCTCGATTTGATTCTGGGTGTTGAATAGATATTTCGTTTCACGAGCCGAATCGCCGATATCAGCGGAGAGGCGCTGGGAAAACGCCAGAGTGGCGCGAAAATTGACCCTGCGCTCGAGTTCGACCCATCCGTTTCCCTGCACGGAATAGTCGGCGGCGGCGATGCTGAGATTCTTTACGTTGACACGGCCATCCGATAGATCAAATTGCGCTTTCATCTCCTTGAACTCCGTGTCCTTCGCCGCAAACGTCTCAGGGTATTTTTTCCGCAGCCGCGGATTGATCATGTTCGCTAACCCGGGCATCCCGGTGATGCCCGACATCGCGCCGTCGGCAAGGTTAAAATTGAGCAGCGCGCCCTGGACGACCTCGGCCTCTCCTTGACCGCGTAAGCTCTGCTTCAACTCGTCCCATTTTTGTCCGCTACCCGAGATTTTCATCTCCCCGTTCAGTTTTCCACGAATGTCCCGTTCGGCCTTTGGACTGAGGGCGGCGTATAATTCCTTGAGATCGACCCCTTGCATCTTGGATGCAAAGGAAAACTGCGGCGCCGGATCTTTAAAAGCGTATTCGCCTTCGCCCTGCACCGAGCCGTTGAGCGCCGTCACCCGAAGACTTCGGATGGTGGCGACCCGATTGGCCACAGACAGATTCGCTTCGAGGTTTTTATAGCCGACCTTGTAAAGCGTGCCTTGGCCGGAATTCAGTTTCCCCTGGAAGCTGACACCGCTGTCTTGCACGGCCAGTTGTCCCTCGCTGGTCAGGTTCTTGATGACGTCGGTATTGCGCTCCTCGGACAATCCGGCTTGGTAATCCGCCGGCCAAAGCTCCGGGGTGGAAATCTTGTAAGAAAGCGTGAGCGGCGAAAACTTCTCGATCACCGCGGCCAGCCGTAGGCGCGACCGTCCCAAAGTCAGCGTCGTGTCTTTGACCTCCGCCTTGGCTCCGGTGAAATTGATCTTGGTGTTCAAGTCCTTAACCGGCTTGAAAAACTGCGGCGGCTTAACGCTGGCGCCCACGAGGCTCAAGGTTCCCAGCACCTGGGGTGCCGCGCCCTGCCCAACCCGTCCCCGCACGGTCGCGTTGATCTGCATTTCACCCGCGAGCTGATATGCGGCGAGGGCCGGCAAGATCTTCTCCCAACCACCCAACGAGGCCGGCTTTGAATTGAAATTCAGGTTCAGCTCCGGAGCGCCCCCCAACCGGACTTCGCCCTTGGTTTCGAGCGCCAAGCTGTGAAGCTTCACCTCGGTATGGCGCACAAAAACCGTGTTGTTTGCGTACTGGCCGTCGCTGGAAACAGCGAAAGGAATCCCTGACTCTTTGCGAAAAGACTTGCCGATGCGAACTATGCCGTCGGTGCCTTCGAGTTCACCCTTGAACGCAAGCTTCTGTGGCGTTCCCTTGAATTTCAGCTCCTTGACCCGACACACGCCTGCCAACTCCACCCCTTTCGGCAGGGCGCTCCCGAGCCTGGGTGCGGCGGCCAGTAGCTTTCCGAGGTCGAGCGGGTCAGCTTGAACCTGACCGTCCAACGCAAGCTGGCTCACTTCGCCGCCGGTCTGAAATGGACCGACCCGCGCTTTTACCTTTAGATTTTGCTTGGCGGAGAACAAGGCGGCCGCCAGCTCGGCGCTCACCGGTTTATCGAAATCTAAGTCCGACAGCTTGAGATCGATCTGCTGGAGTCGGAGGTCCGCGCCGTCCTTCAGGTCGCGGAAGTGCAGATCACCGCGGGAAATATCCACCAGTGATACAAACAGCGCGGCCGTAGAATCCTTCTCCGCAGGTGGCTTTATTTCTTTCTTGACCTCTCCCCTGACTTTTTCCTGTTTTTCTTTCTTCCCCAGGGTCGCGAAATTGAAGTCGCCGTTGGCATTGCGGATCAGTCGGATGACCGGCTCATGGAGAATGATCCTTTTAACCTGAAACTCCGTGCGGAATAGCGGCCACAGCGCGACATTGATTTGCATGTCCCTCGCGCGGACGAAGTCCTCGGAGGAATAGGCGGGATCGTCGGCCAGGGCGAAGTTGATGAGCCGAACCCCGATGCCGTCGAAGATCGTCAGCTCGGCTTCGCCGACGGAGACTTTGCGACCCAGGGCCTGCTCCGCCTGGGCGAGCAGGTAGTCCTTGTTACGTCTGACGAGGGAGTTTAGATTCAATACCGCGACAAACGCCACGATGCAGAGCACCAACAACGCCGACGCGGCGATAATCCATTTGCGCATAACCGATCTCTCCGTGAATAGCGGACCCTACGCCGATCGATCTCCCTCGATTATTTATTGTAGGGAAAAAACCTTTGTATGGAAGAGGGGGGGGCGAATTTTCTTGACCCCCAGCCATCGCCGCTGCTCGACGAAATTTGCGGCGGCGGACGGGCAATGCTATTTTGAGTATGGCTCTTCAGGCTTGCGCGTGGGTAAGTGGCGCTATTGCCTTGATTTCGTTCACCACGAAGATCACGAAGGACACGAAGGTATCGGAAAATTTGTTCCTAAACTTCGTGCTCTTCGTGTCCTCCTTTGAAAATACCCCTTTGGGGATGAGAACGAAGAGGCCCAACTGGGTCCGTCATACCCGCGAAAGCGGGTATCCAGGCTAATTCGGCGCAACAAACCTGGATTCCCGCGTGCGCGGGAATGACGAGTCGAGGGGAGCACCATGTGCAGAAAAATGCCTCCATGTTCATTCTCGGCGGGCGAGCGTAAGCTTATGACACACTTCGTGGTGATTACTCTTTCACACTGAACCCGGAAGAACCTTAAATACGGTGCATTATGAACTTTTGGCGCGACATGACCAAGCCGATCATCGGTCTCTCGCCCATGGACGGGGTAACCGACGCCTCTTTTCGCTTCATCACGGCGAAGTACGGGCCGCCGGACGTCACCGTGACCGAGTTCGTCAACGTCGAGGCCGCGCTCTACGCGCCCCACACGCTCATTAGGGATCTTGCCTACAGCGAGATCGAGCGCCCCGTCATCGCGCAGATCTACGGCCACACGCCGGAGCTATTCTACAAGGTGGCCCACGTGATCGGCGAACTCGGCTTCAACGGCCTGGACATCAACATGGGTTGCCCCGCCAAGACCGTGGCCAGCAAGGGGAGCGGCGCCGGGCTGATCCTCAAACCTGAGCTGGCTCAGTCGATCATCCGGGCCGCGCGTCAAGGCATTGAGGATTGGTCGGCCGGACAGTCGCTGGACGATCTCGGCATGAAGCCGGCGCTAATCCAGAGTGTCCTAAAATTGAACCGGCGCAGATTCGATGGTGTAACTTTACCGCCCCGGCGGGCGATCCCGGTCTCGGTCAAGACCCGTCTGGGTTACGACGATGTCGTCGTCGAGGAGTGGATTCGAACTTTGCTCGAAGAGAAGCCCGCGGCGATTACGCTTCATGGACGCACGCTCAAGCAGCAATACAAAGGCAGTGCCGACTGGGATGCCATCGCCCGCGCCGTCGAGATCGCGAAAAATTCCGATACCTTGATTCTCGGCAACGGCGACCTCAAAGACATGGAGGATGTCTATCGCCGCGTCCGCGAAACAAACGTGGACGGGGTTTTGAGCGGGCGCGCCGCCCAGGGCGAGCCGTGGATCTTTCGCGCCAAGGAGCAGGTGAAACAAGCTCTGCGCTCGCAGTGCAGGGAGATGATCCACGACGTGCCGGTGAGCTTGGCGGAACGTTTCCGCATCATGCTCGAACACAGCGCTCATTTCGCCAGCCACACACAAATTCACAGCTTTGTCGGCATGCGTAAACATCTCGCTTGGTATTCCAAGGGGTCGCCGGGCGCCGCCGAGCTGCGCGCACAAATGGTGCGCGTCAAAGACATCGATGAGGTCGCCGCTCTCCTGCGCGCCTACGCCACGTCGCTCGGCACAACGTTCGCAGCGGACCGTCCGCCAGCTTGGCCCGAGGCGCACACACTCCAGCCCTGAACGACTCGTTTCATGAGACTCATTCTCGCTTCCAGCTCCCCACGCCGCAGGGAGATACTCGCGCTGCTCGGCCTGCCCTTCGAAACCATCGCGCCGAACTTCGAAGAAACCCCATCCTCCCATCGCCCCGCCGAAGACGAGGTTCTCGACTTTGCGCTCGGTAAGGCCCAATCCGTCGCCAAGAATAATCCGGAAGCCATCGTCATCGGCAGCGACACGATGATTTTAATCGACGGTGACAAAATCGGGAAACCCAGCGGGGTTGAAAACGCCAGGGAAATCCTGCGCGCT